>NZ_DAIUFW010000003.1:140486-407676 GCF_036844465.1 Methylobacillus sp. | reverse complement strand
CTCAACTTCCATAGTTTGAGGCTCTTGAGCTGTCTAGGAAAGTGGGGGCGATTCAAGAGGGAGCTACAACCCGAGTCTAAGCAGACCGAAGAATCAGCCAATTGTAAGTCATCCGGGGTGAGAGAGGGAGCTACAACCCGGGCGGTTATTTCGTTACTTAAATCCAAATTGTAAGTCATCCGGGGTGAGAGATGATGGCTGATACATATCCACTCTACCAACCATGTTTTGCTTTTTCTTGCTATTGCCGGAATTCATGCTGGAAATAGAATAAACCATTATTTATTTATGGTTAATGGATGATGGCTCATTAATTCATGATAAATCAATGGGTTTGGTGGTGATTTCCAATAAGCATGCAATTCTAATGATGGATCAGGAGGAGTGACAGTATGAACCAGCAACAAATGCCCAGCACCATGCGGGAGGATGTTTTTTCCGGTGCGCTCAGTACCGGGAATGAGCACTGGAATATCGGAGGCGCGTATAACGGGTTTCAGTATGTGACGGGATTGAAGGCCGCGCTGGATGATATGGGTGTCAAAGGAATTACCTTTACCGTGTACGACCAGCATTCGGGAATGAGGTGGGCCGGTGGGCGGCCGCATGCTTTCATTGGCGGCCAGACCAAGGAAAGTTTTGCGCGGATGGTGGAGGAGTACAACCGCCGCGGGATTCAGTTTAACCTGGTGTTCAGCAATCTTTTTCTGGAAGAGAAGCATCTGGGCGATGAGCGCTGCAACTGGATGCTGGAACATTGCTACCGGCCGGGAAATGGCGTGATTGTCGGCAGCCACGTGCTGGCCAAGCATATCCGCAAGCATTTCCCGGAATATCGTATCGTTCATTCCCTGACGCACTTTAATAAGGAACCTGCGTATTACTATGCGCATGAGGATCTGTACGATGTTTTTGTGCTGCCGCCTCATCTCAATTATCGTGAGAAAGTGCTGACGGAAATGCTGGACAGGCTTGGGCCAGAACGTCTTGAAGTGCTGGTGAATGAGACTTGCTTCCGGGAGTGCAATATCCGCCAGGAACATTATGACTTGATCAGCAAGGCGTGTCTGGAGGATGACTGGGATTTGATGGAGCAGCTATCCAATGGTTTCTGTCAGCGGGCCCATGCCGACCGGTTTGCACAACTGGGTGACCCGAAGAATGTGGCGCGGGTCAAAAACTTCACCTTGACCCAGGAAGAGGTGAACGGGCTCAAGGCATTTGGCATCCGCAATTTCAAGCTGTCCGCCCGCCAGGTTCCCAATCAGCAATACGCGAAATGGATGGATTATTACATCATTGACCGGATCGGCCTGTCGACAACAGTATATGTGTACGACAACTATTACAAACCGGCCATGCACTTTGCCAGACAGTCGTCCTGATTGCTCTCTGGTTTTATGAAATTGCCCTGACAGGAAAGGCGATTCTGGTTACGAACCTGTAGATTAATACCGTGCTCATTGCATAGTGAGAATTTGCAACAGAATGGCCTTGCGCTGTTGGGGTAGTCGAAAATATGAGGTTGCAGCGTATAACTGCTCCGCGTGCAGATTTCAGTCAGTTGCTGCCACTTTTACCGGTGTGGGGTGTGAAGCCGGGAAATGCCGTTAAGGTGTTGCTGATGATTTCTCATGCCGCCACAACACATCCTGCACACCGGCAACTTGGTTGAGATGGCGCGCCATGACAAATAACAGGTCGGAAAGGCGGTTCAGGTAGGCAATCCCGGTTTGTTGGATTTCATATTCACGCGCGGTGGTGATCAGGATGCGTTCCGCACGACGGCACACGGTGCGAGCGAGATGGCAAACCGAGGCTGCGCGGGTGCCGCCTGGCAGGATGAATTCGCGTAATGGGGATAGGGTGGCATTCAATTGATCCAGTAATTCTTCCAATTCATTGATTCTGGCTGCATCCAGCAATGTGTAGCCAGGAATGGAGAGTTCACCTCCTAGGTTGAATAGGTCGTGTTGTATTTCAACCAAGTGTTGCGAGATTTGTTTGGGCAGGTTTTCTGTCAACAATAAGCCAAGCAGAGCGTTGAGTTCGTCCACGCACCCCATGGCCTCTATGCGTAGACTATCTTTAGGCACCCGGCTGCCATCACCTAGCCCGGTTGTGCCATCGTCGCCTGTGCGCGTATATATTTTGCTGAGGCGGTGTCCCATGTTGCGTCCTTGTCATTGCTTGAAATGTAGTGCGGCATTTTAAACCAAGTGCAAGGCTGGTTTGCAGGCACATGCTTCGGTAAACTATTTCGATTCTCTTGGTTTGGTCTATCGTGCATAGCGCATCTAACTGTTTTGTTAATGAGTCTGCTTCTGCGGCGCCGATTGGGGTGTTTGATTCCGGCGTTGGCGGGCTATCCGTATTGCGGCATATCCGTGCCCGATTACCTGCTGAACACCTGATGTATTTTGCGGATTCCCTGCATGCGCCTTATGGTGTTAGGCCGCAGGCTGATATTGTCGAGCGTGCCCGCGTGATTAGCCGGTTCCTGTTATTGCAAGGCGCAAAAGCGATTGTGGTGGCCTGCAATACTGCAACGGCGGCGGCGATCAAGACCTTGCGGCAAGAGTTTGATGTTCCCATTATTGGTATGGAACCCGCAGTTAAGCCCGCAGCAGCGGCAACGCGCAGCGGGGTGGTAGGCGTGTTGGCGACGACAGGTACGTTGAAAAGTGCGCAGTTTGCCGCTTTGCTGGAGAATTATGGTCGGCATATCCGAGTAGTTACCCAGGCTTGTGTTGGGTTGGTGGAATGCATAGAGCGTGGTGAGTTGCAGTTTGAGTCAACGCGTGCGTTGGTGGCGGGATATGTAAAACCGTTGCTGGCATCAGGGGCGGACACTATCGTGCTGGGGTGTACTCATTATCCATTTGTGAAAACGATGATTGCTGAGCTGGCTGGTCCAGAGGTCGTACTGATTGATACGGGAGCTGCTGTTGCCAGGCACTTGCAGTATCGCTTGCAGGAGGCGGGATTACTGAATATGCAGCATTTATCAGGCAACACGAGATGTTGGACCAATAGTCCTGAAAAAGAGGCGGCACAATTGATACATCTCTTGTTTCAAGGGAGTATTACGGTAGAGCAGGTTGATGAGCACCGTTGTTGTTGAAGGGATGTAAAAATAACAAGGCCGGATTAATCCGGCCTTGTTATTTTAGTGGTGGCTGACAGTTTCGCCAGCTTTCAACCTGTACTTGGTTCCGCAATAGGGGCAAGCTACATGGCCTGTGGCAGCAATATCAAGAAAAACGCGCGGGTGCGAGCACCATAATGCTACTTCGTCAGTGGGGCAATGCAAGGGTAAATCCTTTGCCGTGACTTCAATTTCCTGGGTATCGGTTGCCATGTAATGTCCTCTAGCGCTGGGTTATAACAATGTAAGCCAGCCGATATGCTCAGGCGAACGGCCATGCACTACGTCGAAATACTTGGATTGCAGTTTTTCGGTGATTGGGCCACGGGTGCCAGCGCCAATGGCGCGGTTATCCAGCTCGCGAATCGGCGTGACTTCTGCGGCTGTGCCCGTGAAGAAGGCCTCGTCGGCAGAATAAACCTCGTCTCGAGTAATGCGCTTCTCAATGATCTGGTAACCCATTTCAGTGGCAAGCTGTACTACCGTATCACGGGTGATGCCTTCCAGCGCGCTGGTCAGGTCAGGGGTGTAAATCTTGTTGTTGCGGATGATGAAGATGTTTTCACCGGAACCTTCGGCTACAAAGCCGTCGACATCCAGCAATAGCGCTTCGTCATAGCCGTCATGAGCTGCTTCCTGGTGGGCAAGGATGGAGTTCATGTAATTACCATTTGCCTTGGCCTTGCACATGTGGATATTGACATGGTGGCGGGCAAAGGAGGATGTCTTGACGCGGATGCCGTGCTTGATCGCATCGTCGCCCATGTAAGCGCCCCATTTCCAGGCGGCGACAATCACGTGGGTGGAGAGTGTCTTGGCAGAGATGCCCATGGCTTCGGCGCCATAGAAAGCCATCGGGCGCATGTAGCCGGATTCGAGATTGTTTTCGCGAATAGCGGCTTTTTGCGCTTCCAGTAGCGTGGCTTTGTCGAACGGCATTTTCATGCCCAGGATATGGGCAGAGCGGAACAGGCGATCCGTATGCTCCTGCAAGCGGAAAATGGCCGTACCCTTGGCTGTCTTGTAAGCGCGAACGCCCTCAAACACGCCCATGCCATAGTGCAATGTATGGGTCAGTACATGCGTAGTGGCATCACGCCAAGGCACCATTTTTCCGTCATACCAAATCAGACCATCGCGGTCGGCCATCGACATCTTTGTTTCTCCGTTACCAAGTGCTGTCAAAAAAGATCAATTGTACGCGCAAGGCCTTGTATTTTGAATAGCTGGCTTTCTCAAAATGTTGTTATTCCGGAAGATCTAGCCAAACAGATTGAAATTGGCGGCTCTGAGAGAAGCACAAATTTAGTTGAGTATTTTAATAGGATATTAACCACTTTTAAGTTATGGGTAATGTGTGTAAAATCGTTAATATAGATTTTTTGATCATTATGTATAGATTTTTTTGATAATAAAGGTAAGGCAAAGAATGAAGCTGAAACAAAGTGTTGTATTGGCATGTGCATTGATGGTTCCTCTGGTAGCGATGGCTGAGGCGGGCGACTGGGTGATTCGTGCCCGTGCGGTGAATGTCAGCCCGAACGAGGATAGCCGGCTGGATAAGTACACTGGCATTCCTGGCGCTAGGCTGGATGTGGGCGATCAGGTGATCCCGGAATTGGATATTTCCTACTATGTGACTAGGAACATCGCCCTGGAATTGGTGTTGGCGCTGGGCACGCGCCATGATGTGAATGTTAAAGGAGCGGGTGCTCTGAATCAGAATCTCGGTTCTGTAAACCTGTTGCCTCCAACCCTGACCGCACAATGGCACTTCCGCCCCGACCGGACTTTCGATCCTTACGTTGGTGTTGGTGTGAACTACACCCGCTTTATGGATAACAGCCTGCATCATGACGTGCTGGGCGATATTCGTGTCGAACGCAACAGCTGGGGCCCTGCTTTGCAAGCCGGTTTTGATTTCAATCTGGGCAATGGTTGGCTGGCGAATGCTGACGTCAAATATCTGTGGATTGATACTGATGTAAAACTGAAGAATGGTCCGAAAATTGATAGCCTGGACATCAATCCATGGGTAATAGGCTTTGGTTTCGGCAAGCGCTTCTAATTCTGATTTTTACAGAATGCTTCAACAGGTCGGCTTGATGTAATCCGGAAGTGTCCGATAATGGGCACATTTCAGAAATATGTGGAGTGCGGTGTGTTGAAACGGATATTGGTTCTGCTGGTCTTGGCTTTTGCTCTGGCGTCATGCGGGCAAGATCAGCAGGAACTGCAATTGCATGGTACCGATATCACCCAATCCAAGTTGAAAGGGGAATTCTCCTTGATGGATCACGAAGGCAGGCAGAGGCAGCTGGGTGATTTCAAGGGAAAAGTAGTAGTGGTTGTATTCGGATATACGCATTGCCCGGATGTTTGTCCGACGATGCTGCTATCCATGGCGGGTGCCATGAAACTGCTGGGAGATAAAGCCCAGGATGTGCAAGTGCTGTTTGTGACAGTTGATCCCGGGCGCGACACGCAAGACGTGCTGGCACAGTATGTACCGTTTTTTGATTCTCGCTTTATCGGTTTGTATGGAACGGAAAAACAAGTGCAGCAAGTTGCCAAGAACTACCGTGTGGCGTATAAAAAACAATATGTTGAAGGTGGGGGCTATACCGTTGACCACAGTGCCGGCGTGTATGTGCTTGATCGGGAAGGGTATGTGCGGGCTTATTTGCGGCACGACGAAACTCCGGCGCAGCTGGCTGAGGATATTACCCACTTTTTTTAGGGTTTTTCTTGTTCAGGTTGTGGGATAAGGCATATAATTCCCGGGTTTGCTTTAGATTTTAATTATTAGATGAGGAGTAGGACCATGGCAACGGCAAGCATTGCGTCTGCTGGTATTGGTGCTAGCGAGCAATATAACTACGATATTGTTCGCAAATTCGCCATTATGACCTTGATCTGGGGTGTGATAGGGATGTTCGTCGGCGTATATATCGCTTCAGAACTGGCCTTTCCGTTCCTGAACTTTGATAATCCATACATCACGTTCGGTCGTCTGCGCCCTGTGCATACCAGTGGTGTGATCTTTGGTTTCGGCGGCAGTGCCCTGTTCGCTACTTCTTACTACGTTGTGCAACGCACTTCCCAGGCGCGTTTGTTTGGCGGCGAAGCGCTGGCCAACTTTACTTTCTGGGGCTGGCAGGCAGCGGTTGCCTTGGCGGCGCTGGGGTATATGTTTGGCTACACCCAGGCGCGTGAATATGCAGAAATGATCTGGCCTATCGACCTCCTGATCCTGTTTGTCTGGGTATCCTATCTCGCCATCTATGTTGGCACCCTGATGAGGCGCAAGCAGCCGCATATCTATGTGGCCAACTGGTTCTATCTTGCATTCATCTTGGCGACAGCCTTGCTGCACGTCTTCAATAACCTGCAAGTGCCGGTGAAATTATTCTCCCTGGAATCCTACAGTTTGTTCTCCGGAACACAGGATGCCATGACCCAGTGGTGGTATGGTCACAATGCTGTTGGTTTCTTCCTGACCGCGGCTTTCCTTGGCATGATGTACTACTTCGTTCCCAAGCAGGCGGGCCGTCCGGTGTATTCCTATCGCTTGTCCATCCTGCACTTCTGGGCCTTGATATTCCTCTATATGTGGGCTGGCGCGCACCATTTGCACTGGACAGCATTGCCTGACTGGACCGGAACCCTGGCTGCCACGTTCTCCATCATGCTGTTGCTGCCATCCTGGGGCGGCATGATCAACGGCATCATGACCTTGTCCGGCGCATGGGATAAGCTGCGTACTGACCCTGTGATCCGCTTCCTGATCGTGGCATTGTCCTTCTACGGCATGTCCACTTTTGAAGGTCCGATGATGTCTCTGAAGGACGTGAATGCCTTGTCCCACTATACAGATTGGACTGTGGGCCACGTGCACTCCGGCGCGTTGGGCTGGGTGGCCATGATTACCTTCGGCAGCATGTACCATATGGTGCCGCGTCTCTGGAATACCCAAATGTATAGCCAGCGTTTGATCAATGTCCATTTCTGGCTTGCAACCATCGGAGTGCTGCTCTACATCACCGCGATGTGGATCTCCGGCATCATGCAAGGTCTGATGTGGCGCGCTTTTGATGACTTCGGCAATCTACAGTACTCCTTTGTTGAGTCTGTTGCACAGATGCACCCGTTCTATGCCATGCGTGCATTGGGTGGGGTGTTCTTCCTGGTCGGTATGATCATCATGTGCTACAACATGTACAAAACTATCCGACAAGGCAATGTTGAGGCCCATGCAGGCCTCAATGTGGCAACAGCCTGATAGGCGCTTGATTGTAAAGACGAGTTACTGGAGTTATTCATGAAGCATGACAAAGTTGAGCGTAACCTAGGCATATTGCTGGTTTGCACGATGCTGGCCATCAGCATTGGGGGGATGGTTGAGATCATTCCGCTGTTTTTTATCAAGGAAACAGTGGAAAAAGTGGAAGGGGTGCGGCCTTATACTCCGCTGGAGCAACGTGGCCGTGATATTTATACCCGCGAAGGCTGTTACCTCTGCCATTCCCAAATGATCCGTCCTTTCCGTGACGAGGCCCTGAGGTATGGGCATTACTCGCTGGCGGCTGAGTCCAAGTACGATCATCCGTTCCAATGGGGTTCGAAGCGTACAGGGCCTGACTTGGCGCGTGTGGGCGGAAAATATTCCAATGACTGGCATACGCAGCACTTGATTGCACCACGTTCGCTGGTGCCTGAGTCAGTGATGCCTAACTATCCATGGCTGGCAACCACAGCACTGAAGTATGGCGATATTCAGGATCGCATGAAGGCCTTGCGTATTGTCGGGGTGCCGTATTCCAATAGCCAGGCTGAATATCAGCGTAATGTGGAAGAGTTTGGTGAAGATGTGGCCAAGCAACTGCACATTCCTGACGCCGAGAAGAATCTGGAAGCCCAGGCTCAACAGGGTAACTATGATACTGATCCAAGTAACATTACTGAGATGGATGCGCTGGTTGCCTACTTGCAGGTATTGGGCACCATGGTTGATTTCAAGAAATACGATGACGATTATTTCGTCAAATTCCGTTAAGAGGTAAAGATGATGGATTGGATGCTTTGGTTCACTCGTTTTGAAAATACCAAGCCTTTGTCATTGGTGATTTTCTTTCTCGTGTTCTGCGGCATCCTGTTCTATGTCTTCGGAAGTAAGAAACGCGGCGAGAGGTTGGAGAGCCACAAGAATATTCCGCTGCAAGATGACGAAATCTAGTTAGGAAAAGCATTATGAGTCAGGATAAGGCTACGACAACAGCACCAAAAACTACAGGCCATAATTGGGACGGTATCGAGGAATATAGCAATCCGTTGCCAACATGGTGGATATGGGGTTTCTATATCACTTTCATCTTCACCGTGGTTTACTGGCTGCTCTATCCGGCCTGGCCAATCGGTGACAAGTTCACGACAGGGATTCCGGGTCTGCATACCATCACCTATACCGCGAAGACGGCTGATGGCAAGGAGGTAGAAAAGACCACGCACTGGAACATGCGTTCCAAGTTTCTGCGTGAAATGAACGAGATGCAGGCGGCGCAGAAGCAATGGTTTGACAAGGTGGCTGCCATGTCCTTCGAAGATGTCTCCAAGGATACGGAATTGATGCAGTTCGTGAACTCTGCAGGCAAGACGCTATTCTCTGACAACTGCGCGCCATGTCACCAGGCTGGCGGCCAAGGCAAGATCGGCCTGGCCCCCAATTTGGCAGATGATCATTGGCAGTATGGGGGATCGTATGAACAGATTCATACGACGATTGAAGGTGGTCGTCATGGTGTGATGCCGCCGTTCGGAGAGATATTGGAAGAGGAACAGCTTACCCAGCTTGCGAACTATGTATTGAGCTTGTCAGGCGAGCCACATGATGCAGCCCAAGCTACTGCGGGCAAAGCGGTGTTTGCCGGTGCAGGGATATGCTTTACCTGTCATGGCCCTGATGCCAAGGGCAACATTGCCATGGGTTCAGCCAACCTTACAGACAAGATCTGGCTGTGGGCTGATGTTGCTAGCAAGACCAGCCAGGAAGATAAGGTTGCTGAAGTACGGCGAGTGATTGCTGGCGGTGTGAATCGCGGTGTAATGCCAGCCTGGGGCGAACGTCTGAAACCAGAACAAATCAAGCTCCTGACTGTCTATGTGCATGATAGCTTGGGTGGTGGTCAATAATCATCGCTGTATTGGTTGGTAGAGGTAGTGATACATTAAAGGCTCACACGATGTGGGCCTTTATTTCTAGAGACATTGTATTTTTAGAGAGTGGCGTTTGCCATCGGTATGGAAGCAACCCGTTCAGCCAGCAGCACTAAACCACCACCGTTGTTAAACCGGAAAATCCCGATCGTGACGCGCTCGGTCAAGGGAAAGTTTCGTAACTTCAAGACAGCAGTGATGGTGATTGCTTATGCCGTTTATTTCCTGCTGCCGTGGTTGCCGTGGAATCGAAGCAGCGGAGCTAGCCAAGCCGTGCTATTTGATCTGGAGTCGCGTCGCTTCTTTATTCTCAATCTGGTGGCATATCCCCAGGATATTTTCTGGCTGGCGATGGTGCTCTTTATCGCGGCCGCACTGTTATTTTTTACTACAGGTTTGATAGGCCGGGCCTGGTGCGGATATTTCTGCTTTCAGACTTTGTGGACCGATCTTTTCATCATGATCGAGCACTTGATTCAAGGTGAACGGCCCGCGCGTTTGAAGCTGATGAAACAGCCCTGGAACGCTGAAAAAGTCCTCAAGGTTGGTGGTTCTCATGCGCTGATGATCATAATCTCGTTTTGGACGGCAGTGACTTTTGCCTGCTATTTTGCTTATGCGCCGGAATTCGTGCATAACCTGTTTACGGGGCATGCCGCTGAAGCAGGGTATATCACTGTCGTGATATTGACAGTAACGACTTATATCGCTGCCGGGCTGGCGCGTGAGCAAATCTGCACGCTGGCTTGTCCTTATGCGCGGTTTCAGGGAGTGATGTATGAGGCAACCACTTTGGCTGTAGCTTATGATAGCAAGCGTGGCGAAGGGGTGGCAGGGCGTATTGCGCCAGTTAAAGGGCGGCGTACCCGTGAAGAGCGTCAGGCGGCCGGGCATGGAGATTGTATTGATTGCGGTTTTTGCGTTCAGGTTTGCCCAACAGGCATTGATATTCGCGAAGGCTTGCAGTATCAGTGCATTTCCTGTGGATTATGCATTGATGCGTGCAATAACATCATGGATTCCGTAGGTTTTCCGCGAGGCCTGATCCGTTACGATTCCGAGCAGAATATTGCGAGCCCCGTGCCGCATAAGCCACGCGTCGATTGGAAGCGCTCCAAAGTGCTGGGATATGCTGCTGCGCTGCTGGTAGCGACCATGATCTTGTTCTACAGCATTGGCACGCGCCAGGGAACTGACGCGAATGTCCAGCAGGTGCGCCAGCCATTGTTTGTCACGCTGTCTGATGGCAGTGTGCGCAATCGCTACCAGATCAACATCGTCAACAAGACAGAGCAGGAGCAGCGCTATGAGTTGCGGGTGCAGGGAATTCCTGCCAATGCACTGGATATCGGCCATCTCCAGGAAATACGCGTCCGGGCAGGCAAGAGTCTGAGTATCAATGCCAAGGTGAGCCTTGCCAGTGAAATGGCGCGAGGTACCAAGGAATTTTCGTTTGTTATTATTCCCATGGGGGAAGAAGGGGACCCGATAGTAGTAAAAGCCCCTTTCAATAGCAGTAGATAAGATATGTTTAATTTCATTCCTGTACTCACGATTACCGAAACCCTGTTTGGCGGGTTGATTTTTGCCATCGCGTTGTATTTTCTGCTACGCGCGGTGAGGTTCTCCAACTTTTGGGCAGCAGTGCTGAGCGGGGCTATTCCGTTCCTGCTTTATATCGTCTATAGCGCCCAGCATTGGGCAGGCGGTGATGTATTGGCGATCCATTTTGCTATTTTTCTCGCCAATGCAGGTTTGCTCGGAGTATTCGGCGGCATGAAGCAAAAAAAGCAGTCCTTGCACTGGGGACCGAAAATCATCATCGGTTTTTTTATCTTCCTGGTGATTTCCAATGCTGTGCTGTTATCAGTGGCTGGACGTGGACTGCCTGATAGGCTGACATCATTCTTTTTACCCAACCCCGATAGCCAGCGCGTGCATACTGCTTTTCCGGGAGTAATGCCTCATGATCGTAACAAGAGTTACCAACCGCATCTGGAACAGATACAACAGCAGCAGGCACTTGGCTGGCAGATCAGGCTACAAGGCGTGGCTGATCTGGAGCCAGGTGTGCTGCAACGCCTGGTGGCACGCATTACCGATGAAAACGATCATGTCGTGTCCCGAGCTGAAGTCACGCTGAATTTCTGGCGCATGGCAAATAGCCGTGATGACAAGACTTACACGTTGCAAGAGCAGATGGCGGGAGAGTATGTGGCGGAAGTGCTCCTGCCGGATTCCGGACGCTGGGTAGCAGAAATCCTCGTGAAACAGGGTGACAAGCGTTACCGCAAGCAGGAATCCCTGTTCATCGGCGATGAGTAATCCGCCGCTTAGTCCGGCAGCTTGCTATCACTGTGGGCTGCCTGTTCCAGGCCATACTGATTTTCATGCTACCGTTCTCGGTCAGCGCAGACGCATGTGCTGCCATGGCTGCCAGGCTGTTGCCGAGTCTATCGTTGAAAATGGTCTGGAAGATTACTATCAGCATCGTTCCGAACTTCCCAATACTGCTGATGAACTGGTGCCGGAAGAATTGCGCCAGTTACAACTCTATGACCACCCGGAAGTACAGAAAAGCTTTGTGCATGATGAAGCAGGCGACCTGCTTGAAGCCGCGCTGATCCTGGAAGGTATCACCTGTGCCGCCTGCGTTTGGCTCAATGAGCGCCATTTGCAGCAACTGGAAGGCGTGGTTTCTGCCTCTGTCAATTATTCCTCCAACCGCGCGCGAGTACGCTGGGACAACAACAAAATCCGCCTGAGCCAGATCCTGGCCGAGATCCGCAAGCTGGGATACCACGCCCACCCTTTCAGCGCCCAGCAGCAAGAAGTCGTGCGCGAGCAGCACCGGCGGCAGGATTTCCGCCGCTTGGCGATTGCAGGGCTGTCAGCGGGACAGGTCATGATGGTGGCCGTGGCATTTTATGCCGGGCCTGAACAAGGGCTGGAACCGGCCACGGCACAACTGCTGCGCTGGTTCAGCCTGGTGATGACTGTTCCCGCTCTGATTTATTCGGCCTGGCCTTTCTATCAGGCAGCATGGCGCAGTATCGTCAATCGCCGGGTTGGTATGGATGTGCCGATCAGCCTCGGGCTGATCACTGGATTTATTGGTAGTGTCTGGGTGACATTTCAGGGAGAGGGCATTGTTTATTACGATACCTTGACCATGCTGATCTTTTTTCTGCTGGCCACACGCTATCTTGAGCGCCAGGCTCGCGAGAAATCCGTGGAGGCCGCGGAAAACCTGCACCGGCTGATTCCTGCCATGGCTACCCGGCTGGATGCGCAGCAACAGCCGCAGATGGTAGCCCTGCATGAGCTGAACGTGGGCGACATCCTGCTGGTGAAGCCGGGTGAAGCTATTTCCGGGGATGGGGTCGTAACCCAGGGCAACAGCCAGGTGGATGAAGCCTTGCTGACTGGTGAAAGTCATCCGGTGGCCAAGCTGCCGGGAGCATATGTCTATGCTGGCAGTGTCAATTACGAAAGCCCGCTACAGATCAAAATTACCGGCTTAGGCGAGCAGACCGTGATTGCAGGCATTGCCCGCCTGCTGGATCGCGCGCAGGCGGAGAAACCACGGCTGGCGAGAGTGGCCGACCGTGTCGCCATGTATTTCACTACTATTTTGCTGATTGCGGTAGTGGTGACAGGAGCGGTCTGGTGGTGGATTGCTCCCGAACGTTGTTTCGAAATCATTCTGGCGGTACTGGTGGTAAGTTGTCCTTGCGCCTTGTCTCTGGCGGCGCCTGCGGCATTTGCAGCAGCTGGATCGCACCTGGTGCAGCGCGGCGTGTTGCTGACGCGTGGACATGCGCTGGAGTCCTTGGCCAAGGTCACGCATGTTGTATTCGACAAAACCGGCACCCTGACCGTGGGGCGGCCGCGTATTACGTCTACTATTCCTTTTCATGGCTATGCGGCAGATCATGTGCTGCGTATTGCTGCCAGCCTGGAGCAGGCGTCGGAACATCCGCTGGCCCGTAGCTTTATCGATATGGTGCCATTGGGTGAACGATTGCCAGTGCTGTCGGCCAGCAATCAGCCCGGCAAGGGGATTGGTGGCGAAATCGATGGACAGCAGTATTTTATTGGCAATGCCGCACTCAATCCGGGAGTGGGCTATCCCACAATGACAGCGATGGAGCCGGGCGCCAGTGTGGTCTGGCTGAGCAATACCCATGAGGTGATAGCCGCGTTTGTACTGGCGGATATCATGCGACCAGGGGTCGGGGAACTGATCGCTAATCTCAGGGCGCGCAGGATAGCTGTCTCCATATTAAGCGGTGACACGGCCTCCAGCGTGCAGCATTTTGCTGAGGTGGCGGGGATTACGGATTGGCAGGCAGGTCTGACACCGGAAGGCAAGCTGGCTGCCTTGCGGGAGATGCAGCAGCGCGGGGAAGTAGTTGCGATGATTGGCGATGGCATTAATGATGCGCCGGTGCTGGCAGGCGCTCAGGTATCGTTTGCCATGGGCAATGGCACGCAAATGGCGCGCGCTTCCGGGGATATCGTCCTGCTGGGGGAAAACCTGCAGGAAATAGACCATGCCCTGACCACCGGGCGCTTCACGGTGAGCGTGGTACGTCAGAATTTCGCCTGGGCGCTGATCTATAACGCTCTGGCGCTGCCTTTTGCCGCTGCAGGGTTGATCGCGCCATGGATGGCGGCTATCGGCATGTCAGTGAGTTCCCTGATCGTTCTGCTGAATGCGCTGCGTCTGCGCTAGCAGGCGTGCTTGCATTCTCTTTTTTATTCTTTGACTGTTCGCGATCAAGACACGTTCCTGTGTGGAACGAAGAATGATTCTTGTTGGCATTTTTCTTTATAAAATCATTAAAAATCAATAAGTTAAATTAAAATTTAACTATCAATTTCCTCTGGGTTTCAGTATCATGCTGATCATTGAATCAAATTCTGAGGAGGCGCTATGAAAGGCGACAAGAAAATCGTCGATATCCTGAATGACTTGCTGGCTGGCGAGCTGACGGCTATCGACCAATACCTGTTGCATGGTGAAATGTATGCGGATTTTGGTTTGGGCAGCCTGGCGCAGAAAACCCTGCATGAATCCGACCATGAGCGACAGCATGCGAAGGCGATCATTCAGCGCATCCTGTTCCTGGAAGGCAAGCCCGATCTGGAGAAGCGCCATGCCTTGACGCCCGGCAAGACCGTGCCTGAAATGCTGAAGTCGGATCTGGCGCTGGAATACAAGGTGGTCAAAGACCTCAAGGCGGCTATGGCCCAATGCGAGAAAGCAGGTGATTATGTCAGCCGCGATATGTTGCTGGTGCAACTGGATGATACGGAAATGGACCATGCTTACTGGATTGAGCAGCAATTGCGCCTGATTGAGATGATTGGCCTGCAAAACTACCTGCAAAGCCAGATGAAGTCTGACGCTGCGGCTTGAAAAGGAGAAGATGATGAAAGGCGACAAGAAGATTATCGACGCCCTGAACAAGGTGTTGAAGAATGAACTGACCTCAATCAACCAGTATTTCCTGCATGCCCGCATGTTTCGCAACTGGGGATTGGAAAAGCTCAACGATTACCAGTACAAGCAATCCATCCGCGTGATGAAAGAGGCGGATGAGTTGATCGAGCGTATCCTGTTCCTGGATGGGCTGCCCAACCTGCAGAACCTGGGCAAGCTGCTGATTGGCGAAAACGTGGTGGAGTGCCTGCAAGGTGATCTCAAGTATGAAAGAGAAATCCACCGCCCGTTGTTGGTTGAAGCTATTGCCCTGTGCGAGGAACTGCAGGATTATGTTAGCCGCGACCTGCTGACAGAATTGCTGGAAAAGAGCGAAGATGCAATTGATTGGCTGGAAACCCAGCAGAGCCTGATTACAGATGTGACCTTGCCTAACTACCTGCAAGCGCATATGGAAACTGCGGACTAATCTTCCGACTCAGCTTGAAATAATCAAAAAGCCCCACATGGAACACCATGTGGGGCTTTTTGATTATGAAGTCTTGACAGCAAATGTTTTAGAAATAATAATAGTTATCGTTTGTTTTGTAACTTAACCATTTAACTTGCTTTCGTCTTGACTCAAGAAAGTGCTGGGTTGCTTGAATGTACGTTTGTGTTTGCAGGGCTGTCACTGATCGCCAGATTCTCCAGGCTGCGCGTGCTGGTGCAAGCAGCCTCAAGGATTTACGGCGTGAGCTGGGGGTTGGCATGGAGTGTGGCCAGTGCGCCAGTTGCGCCCGTCAATGTTTACGCGAAGCGCACCAGGAAAACAACGGCGCCATGCCGATCAGTTTTGCCTGAATTCAAAAAAATCCCCGGTGAGCGGGTTGCCCGACCGGGGTGCCGTTAGTCAATTATTTCTCTTCTCGGTTTATTTTTCTCTTATAGCAGATGGTCCAGTAAGTCAGGGCCGAACACTTCACGATGAATGCGCTCTGCGGGTACGCCAGCCTGCAATAACTGCTCTCTTTGCGACTGCATGAAGCCTTGTGGGCCGCACATGTAGATATCCGCGCCCTGCAATATTTCCGGCCAGAGCAGCTTGATTTCCATCAGACCTTGGTGCGTTTCGCCCAGATTGTGCAGGGCGCCTTCTGTCAGGGCTTCGTAGAAGAACATGGTCTTCAGATTCGGCATACGGCTGATGGCTTCTTGCAGATCCAGGCGGTGGCTTTGCCAGGAAGGGTAACGTGCGGCATGGGCCAGGTATACCGGGCGTTGCGGCGCTAGATCACGCACGGAGTTGAGCATGGAGATGATAGGCGTGATGCCGACACCGCCGGAAAGCAGCACTAGCGGTTTATCGCTGACGATGGGATCAAGGGCGAAATCACCAAAGGCAGGCGTGACCTGCAGGATATCGTCGACATTGATATCGTCATGCAGCCAGTTGGACAGGCGGCCACGAGGCTTTTCGCCGTCTTCAATCTCGCGCTTGACGGAAATGCGCCACCACGGAGCGACAACGGAATCGGAGAGGCTGTATTGCCTGATCTGGCGGTTGCGGCCACCGTTGAATTGCATATCCACACTGATATATTGCCCAGGCAGGAAATCACCCGGCTTGTCACCGTTGGGGTGCTGCAGGTAGAAGGAGGTGATGTACTCGGATTCCTTGACTTTGCGCACTACCTTGAGCGGAGTCAGGGCACCTGGTGTGGTCGGCGTGTTGGAATACAGGTTTTTTTCTTCCTCGATCAACAGATTGGCCAGTTGCCAGTAAGCTTCTCCCCAGGCATTCAGCAATTCTTCGCTGGCAGCATCGCCCAGCACTTCCTTGATGGCGCCCAGCAGGTGTTCACCCACAATCGGATAATGCTCAGGCTTGATCCCTACCGCGGCATGCTTGTGGACGATGCGCTTGACGACCGGACCCAGGGCATCGGCATTGTCGATATTGGCGGCATAGGCGAATACGGCGGAAGCCAGGGATTGCTGTTGCGAGCCATTGGCCTGGTTACCCATGTTGAACAGGTTGGTGAGATGAGGGTGCGTGCCCAGCATGTTGTTGTAGAAGGCTTGGGTAATGGACAGCCCATGTTCGCGTAATACTGGAACGCTGGCATCGATATAAGGACGTGCGGCGGCGGAAAGCATACTGGCTCCTTTGTTGTATATAAAATGAAACAATTAATGCATGAAAAACATCAGAATTTCATGCCGGATGATTAATGCAGCTCTGCTAGGTGATTGCGCTGCAACCGGATGATGACATTGGCAGTAGGGCTGCTGATGACATCCTGCAGGCTGTAGGAATCCATGAATTCATAAAAGCTGTTCAAGCCTTGGTCCAATGCATGGCGTAAACCGCAGAAGCCATGTAATGGACAAGGCGGCTCCTGACAATTGACCAGGGCAGTGCTTCCTTCCAGGACGCGAATCGCATGTCCAAGACGCAGGGAGGCTGGGTCTATACCCAAGCGCAGGCCGCCATTGGGGCCGCGCGTGGTCTGGATCCAGCTAGTCTTGTTGAGGAAGGTCACGACCTTGATCAAGTGATTGCGTGGAATATTGAATTGCGTGGCAATCTCACTGATAGTAATTGGCTTGTTGCGCTCATGTTGCGAGACGTACATCAAAACGCGCAGGCCGAGATCAGTGAATTTAGTGAGTTGCATGTAGGCCAGTATAGTATTGTTTATTTACAGATGCAACAATAGGGGTGGATGGCTATATCTCAACCCAGGCGATACAGTTGCTGTGAACAGGATTTTAATAATTGCTCCGCCTGGCGATAGTCAGGGTAAATGCTGGCGACTACTGCCCAGAATCTTGCTGAATGGTTCATTTCGCGCAAATGCGCCAGTTCATGTGCAATCACGTAATTGATTAGCGCTGGATGTGCTTGAATCAAACGCCAGTTGAGGCGGATTTCCCGCCTGGAGTTGCAGCTTCCCCAGCGTGTCCTGGCATTGGAAAGAAAAAGCGCGGGCATGGCTTCGCCCAGTTTTGCGGCCAGAATTGCCAGGCGCTTGGCAAAATCCGTCCTGGCTTCCTTCTGCAACCAAAGCAGCACTTTGCGGGCAATTTGCGCATGGTCGTCGATATTGCTGGTAGCCAGCCGTAACTCGCTGCCCTCCCGCTTGGGGTTGCTGTTGCGCGCAGCCTGGGTGATTCTCAAGGTCAATGGTTGCCCCAGCAGTTGCAACTCCGCACCATCATGCCATGTAAATACAGGCAGAGCTGTGGCTTGCCTGGATTTGAGTTTGCTGGTGATCCAGGCAGCTTTGCTGCACAGCAGGGTTTCCAGCTCGGCATGGCGCAGGCGGAGTGGCGCGTGCACTACTAAACCATCCGAGGTGATCTTCATTCCTATCGTGCGCCTGGCGCGGCGGATAAGTTGATAGGGAATCTGCTCGCCGCCGGGCAGGGCCAGCATGTGTTGCATTATTTGCGGTCCAGCAGCAGCATTTCTTTTTCTATCCAGGCCTCAACGCGCTGGTTGAGTTCATCCGCTTTGATGCCATTGGTGTCGATAGGCTTGCCTATGCTCAGGGTGATGGTGCCCGGGCGCTTGAGAAAAGAATTCTTGCCCCAGTATTCCCCCGCATTGTGGGCAACAGGCACGACAGGGGTCTTGGTCTGTGCAGCCAGCCATGCGCCACCGATATGGTATTTGCCCGTGGTGCCAGGCGCGACGCGGGTACCTTCAGGGAAAATCACCACGAAAAAGCCTTGCTTCAGGCGTTCCTTGCCCTTGGCGACAAGTTGCTTGAGCGCTTCCCGGCCTGCGGCGCGATTGATGGCGATGGGCGAAGCCATGGCTAACCCCCAGCCAAAGAAGGGAATAAACAGCAATTCGCGTTTCAGTACCCATACCTGGGGTGGAAATATCTGCTGCAAAGCCAATGTTTCCCAGGCGGATTGGTGCTTGCATAAGATGACGCAGGGCTGCGTCGGAATATTTTCACGCCCCAATACGCGGTAACGCAGGCCACAGGTGACTCTCAGCCACCAGAGCATGCTGCGAGCCCAGCCGGTGATCAGGATATAGCGCGTTCTGCGAGGCAGTGGGAAGGTGAACAGGGCAAGCGTGGTGAAAATGGGTGTGAACAACCACATGCCCAGCATATAAAGAAAGGAACGGATATAGATCATGGCTAACCGAGTTCTGTGATGATGCGGTGCGCGGCATCGGCAAGGTCGCTGCACACCCAGGTATTGTCAGGAAGATTGCCCGCAGCCAGGGTTTGTTCGCCCTTGCCGGTGCGTACCAGGATAGTCTGGGTGCCTAGCCTGTCACTGGCTTGCAAGTCCCGCAGGGAGTCGCCTACGCTGGGAACACCCTTGAGGTCCATGCCGAAACGCTTGCTGATTTCCTCTATCATGCCCGGCTTGGGTTTGCGGCAGATACAATTTGCCTCCGCGGCATGCGGGCAATAGAACAGTGCATCAATGCGTCCGCCAACCTGGGCCAGGGCCTTGTGCATCTTGTCGTGAATCGCGTTCAGCGTTGCCATGTCGAACAGGCCGCGCCCGATACCTGACTGGTTGGTCGCCAGCGCAATCCGGTAGCCATTCTGATTGAGCAGAGCGATGGCTTCCAGGCTGCCTACGATAGGCTTCCACTCATCCGGGCTTTTGATGAACTGGGCACTGTCGTGATTGATGACTCCATCACGGTCAAGGATGACGAGCTTCATGGCTGCTCCTGCGCGAGTGTTCAGGATATTATGCCGCGAGCCTGGATAAATCGGCTACCTGGTTCATGGCTTGATGCAGCGTCGCCAGCAAAGCCAGACGATTGGATTTCAGGGCCGGATCATCGGCATTGACCATGACACCGTCGAAAAAAGCATCCACTGGTGCCTTGAGTGCAGCCAGGGCCTTGAGCGAGGCAGTGTAATCGCCGTTGGCAAAAGCCTGCTGCGCCTGGGGCTGCACCTCTGACAATGCCTGGGCCAGCGCTTTTTCTGCCTCTTCCTGCAACAGGGCAGGGTTAATGCTGGTTTCAATCGCGCTTTCGGACTTCTTGAGGATATTACCCACGCGCTTGTTGGCGGCGGCCAGGCTGGGTGCCTCGGGCAGGGCGGCAAATGCACGCACTGCGGCCAGGCGTTGCAGGATGTCGCCTATCAATTGCGGCTTCAATACGAGTACCGCGTCCACTTCCTGCGCGCTGTATCCATTTTCACGCAGGTTGCTGGCGAGGCGATCGAAAATGAATTCTTCCAGCGCTTGTAGGGCGGCTGTTTTGTCGAATGCATGATGGAACACTGACAATGCCTGTTGCAGCAAGGTATCCAGCCCAAGATTGATGCTGCCGTCATTCAGGATGCGCAAGATGCCGATGGCATGGCGGCGCAGCGCGAACGGATCTTTTTCGCCGGTCGGCTTCTCGCCAATGCTGAACATGCCAGTCAGCGTTTCCAGCTTGTCGGCCAGCGCCACGACCAGGCCGACGCGGTTGCGCGGCAGCTCATCGCCAGCGAAGCGCGGGCGGTAGTGGTCCTCGATGGCATAGGCGATGTTGTTGCTCAGTCCCTCGTGCTGCGCATAGTAGCGTCCCATGATGCCTTGTAGTTCGGGAAACTCCCCGACCATGTCGGTGACCAGGTCGGCCTTGGCCAGTTGTGCGGCCTGTGCCGATTGCGCGGCGAGTTTCTCATCCTGCAATGCCGTGGCGATCAGGGTGGCGATGGCGCTGACGCGGGCGATACGCTCACCCTGCGAGCCGAGCTTGTTGTGGTAGACCACTTTCGCCAGCGACGGAATGCGCGATTCCAGGGTTTTCTTGCGATCCTGCTCAAAGAAAAACTTGGCATCCGCGAGGCGCGGGCGCACCACGCGCTCGTTGCCGCCGATCACGGCGCTGGGGTCTGCCGGGCTGATGTTGGAGACGATGAGGAACTGGTTGGTGAGCTTGCCTTGCGCATCCAGCAATGGGAAATATTTCTGGTTGGCCTTCATGGTCAGGATCAGGCATTCCTGCGGCACGGCAAGAAACTCCTGCTCAAATTGCCCGACCAGCACATTAGGGCGCTCGACCAAGGCGGTGACTTCGTCCAGCAAGGCCTCGTCCTCGATCGGGCGCAGCTTGAGTTTGCTGGCGGCAGCTTCCAGTTGGCGCGCAATCTCGTCGCGGCGTTCCTTGAAGCCGGGAATTACCGCGCCGTCTTGCTGCAATTGTTCGGCATAGCTGTCGGCATTGCGCAGCACGATAGGGTTATGCGTGGCCTCGAAGCGATGGCCTTGTGTCTGGTTGCCAGCCACTAAGCCTAAGGTATTGATTGCGATAACCTCGCTGCCATGCAGCGCGACCAGGCCGTGCGCGGGGCGCACAAAGTTGACGTTGCTCCAGCCGTCCTGCAACTGGTAGGTCATGACCTTGGGAATGGGCAGCTTGGCGATGGCTTCATCCAGCGCTTTCTGCAAGCCTTCCGCCAGCGTTGCTCCTGCGACGGTGAGGTCGAGGAACAGCACTTCCGCCTTGCCGTCATGTTCGCGCTTGAGCTGGCCGACTACGCTGGTATCGGCACTGGCATCGACGCCTAGCGCCGCCAGTTTTTTCAGCAAGGCGGGTGTTGCGTTGCCGTCTGCATCCAGGCCTACGCTAACCGGCATGAGCTTCTGCGCGACGGCCTTGTCATCGGCCTTGGCGGCTACATTGGTGATGTGCGCGGCCAGGCGGCGCGGCGAGGCGTAAGAAGTGACGCTGGAGTCTGCGGCGGTGAGGCCTTGCGCCTTCAGCCCGTCGAGCAGGAATTGGGAAAACGCCTGGCCGAGCTTGTTCAATGCCTTGGGCGGCAGTTCTTCGACGAATAATTCTACGAGTAGGTTGCTCATGCTGCTGCTTTCTTTGCCAGTTCTGCCAATACTTCATCCGCCCAAGCCTTGGGTGCCATCGGGAAGCCGAGACGCGCGCGGCTATCGAGATAGCTTGCAGCCACGGCACGCGCCAAGTTTCGGATACGGCCGATATAGGCGGCGCGCTCGGTGACGGAAATCGCGCCGCGCGCGTCGAGCAGGTTGAAGGTATGCGCGGCCTTGAGCACTTGCTCGTAGGCGGGTAGGGCGAGCTTGTGCTCCATGAGTTCCTGCGCCTTTTTTTCATGGGCGTTGAAGGCGGTAAAGAGGAAATCGGCGTCGCTGTGTTCGAAGTTGTAGGTGGATTGCTCCACCTCGTTCTGGTGGAAGACGTCGCCGTACTTGAGGTCAGGCGCGTCGTTGATGCCCTTGGAGTAGACGAGATCGTAGACGTTTTCCACACCTTGCAGATACATCGCCAGGCGTTCCAGGCCATAGGTGATTTCGCCGGTGATCGGGCGGCAGTTGATGCCGCCCACCTGCTGGAAATAGGTGAACTGCGTGACTTCCATGCCGTTGAGCCAGACTTCCCAGCCCAGGCCCCAGGCGCCCAGCGTCGGGTTTTCCCAGTCGTCCTCGACGAAGCGGATATCGTTTTTCTTCAGATCAAAGCCTAGGGCTTCCAGCGAGCCCAGGTAGAGTTCCAGGATATTGTCGGGTGCCGGCTTGAGCACGACCTGGAATTGGTAGTAGTGCTGCAGGCGGTTGGGGTTCTCGCCGTAGCGGCCGTCCTTGGGGCGGCGGCTGGGCTGCACGTAGGCGGCCTTCCAGGGCTCGGGGCCGAGCGCGCGCAGGAAGGTGGCGGTGTGCGAGGTGCCTGCGCCGACCTCCATGTCGTAAGGCTGCAGCAGCGCGCAGCCTTGCTTGTCCCAATATTGCTGCAGGGTCAGAATGATCTGTTGAAAAGTCAGCATGATTATATTGATTCTTCTGAATTGGATGGTTGCCCGGATGCTGCATGGAGCGCCTGGATGCAGCATGCAGCGGGCTTGTGCAAAAGAGCTTGATTTTACTTCTTTTTACGCCACCACAAAAGGCCAAGCGCGCCAAACAGCAGCAACAGCACTGGCCAATTGCCCCAACGCACATAAGGTGTTGAGCCCTGGTAACCTTGGGCTTCGCCTTCGAGGATAGTGGTCTGGAAATGCGGCGCATGGGCCGCCAGGGTACCGTCCGGGCGAATGATGGCAGTGGCGCCTGTATTGGTGGAGCGCAGCATCATGCGGCCGGTTTCCAGCGAACGTGCCTGGGCGATCTGTAAATGCTGGTAGGCGGCAGTGGATTCGCCGTACCAGGCATCGTTGCTGGTATTTACCAGCAGTGTGGCGTCTGGCAGTTGCAGGATGATTTCCTCGCCAAACACGTCCTCGTAGCAGATATTGATGGCGACGGCTTGTCCGGCAATCTGCATTGGGCGTTGCTGGAATCCGCCGCGCGCAAGGTCGGTCAGTGGAATGTTCAGCCAGTTTTCATAAACCCAGCCAAATACTTGTTTCAACGGAATGAATTCGCCGAACGGCACCAGATGGGTTTTGCGGTAACTCTGGCTGGGCGAGGTGCCCAGGCTGATCATGCTGTTGTAGTACCTGGCTGGCTCTGCCTCGGATTGTTCCTCTTCGACTGCGCCGATCAGGATATCGCTACCGTGCTCGCGGGCATGGTCGGCCAATTGTTGCAGGTATTCGGCTGGTATCTGGCTGACAAGGAGCGGAAATGCCGTTTCGGGCAGGATGACGAGCTTGGCCTGGGTGCTCAGGGACATATCCAGGTAGCGTTGCAAGGTTTCACGTAATGTCTGCGTTTCCCATTTCAGGTCCTGGGTGAGGTTGCCTTGCAGCAAGGCAACCGGGATAGGCGCACCTGTCGGCGTGTTCCAAGGGATGAGTTTGAGCATGCCTCCTGTCAGCCACAGAACCGTCAGTAATATCAGGCTGTTGCGGCGAAGGGTGTGCTGATGCCAATGTATGGCAATGGCAGCAAGCAGGCTGGCACTGGTGACGGTGGCCAGCGACACGCCATGGATGCCCAGCACTGGCGCGAAACCTGCAAGCAGGCTGCCGGGGATTTGCGAATAGCCGGACAGCAGCCATGGAAAGCCGGTGAATATCCAGCCGCGCACCCATTCCCCTAGCACCCAAAAGACAGGCACGCTCAGCCAGAGATGGCCGGTTTTGCGGGCAGCCCAGCCTGCGGTGGCGGGGAACAGCGCGAGAAAGGCGCTCAATGCAAAGGTGGCGAGTACAGCCATGGCGGCAGGCATGCCGCCGAATACATGCAGGCTGATATAAATCCAGTAGATGCCTGCGCCGAACAAGCCCAGACCAAAGCTAAATCCCAGCCACCAGGCTTGCGTTGGGCTTGCCGATTTGTGCCATAGGTAAACTAGGATTGCCAACCCGAGGATAGTGAACGGATACCAGTAAAATGGCGCAAAACCAATGACGCTGCCTGCGCCGGCAAGCAGGGCTAGGAAATGGGGCAAGCCGAAACGTGGGAATTTCAAGTGGACCTCAGGGGTATTAAACTGGACGGGGATTTGGACTTTATTGCATTATAGCGGCTGTGATCGGTATCAGGCATGCGTCAGCATGTTGCCATTTTTTAACGGGAGATAATATGTTTAAGGAATTCAAGGCATTTGCCATGCGCGGCAATGTGGTTGATATGGCAGTCGGTATCATTATTGGTGCTGCATTTGGCGCAATTGTGAAATCGTTGGTGGACGATGTGATCATGCCCCCAATCGGCTTGTTGCTGGGCAATGTTGATTTCAGCAACCTGTTTATCGTGCTCAAGGATGGCGCTGAAATTGCTCCTCCTTATGCTTCTGTAGCCGCGGCCCAGGCTGCTGGCGCGGTGACGCTGAATTACGGATTGTTCATCAATGCGGTTGTCAGTTTTACTATCGTGGCGTTTGCTGTTTTCATGTTGATTCGCGCCATCAACAAGCTCAAGTCAGAAGAGCCGGAAGCACCTGCGGTGACTCCAGAGGATATCGTGCTGTTGCGCGAGATTCGCGATTCGCTCAAGAAATAAACTGATCTTTCCAGAGATGAAAAGCGATGCATTGCATCGCTTTTTTTATGCTCTTTTCCCAGCCTGATTTCTATTCTGAACTGCTGTTATGCCTTGTCTTTTCTGCAAAATCACATGCTTTGGCGCTTCATGAAATATTTATTATGGAAGCTAATTAATATTAAAGATTAGGCCTTTGCTGCCGTTGCAGTAAGTAGGTCATTTGATTATAGGGCTGGGTCTTCTTGAGTGGTATGCGTGAGATGTCAGCCAGGTTTTGGCGGTATCCATCGTTCATTTTCACTTTTCATTTCCATAATCAAAAAAAGCAACGCGTTATCAGTATTTCCTGGGTCAGTGACGTGGTTCAGGTCACTATATGGAGTTATTAAGGTATGAAATTCTCGGATTGGAAAATTGGAACGAGATTGGGTGTCGGATTTGCAGTCATTCTGGCATTGCTTGCCCTTATTGTAGGGATAGGGCTGGTGCAGTTGGCTGTGGTTGGCAAGAGCGCCAAGATGATGGCGGCAGAAGAGTTGCCCAAAGAACGTCTCGCGCGTGAGTGGTTGTCGAATGTCAAACAGAACGGGATTCGTACTTATGCAGCCCTGATGGTGCAGGACAATGGCATGTTCGCGATGTACCAGAAACAGATTGCCGAAACTCTCAAGGTAAATGCAGAACTTTCCAGACAGTTGGAAGGAAGTATTTCGCGCCCCGAAGCCCGGGTCAAATTCCTGGAGATAGGCGAAAAATACAAGGCATTTGCCAATAGCCGCGACATCCTGATGGCATTGCGCGAACAAGGAACACTTGATGCGGCTGCAATGGAGCGAAGAATTCAAGCGGAATTCCTGCCCGCGCGTCAGGCTTATTTTGCTGCCATGGATGATTTCGTGGATTTTGAGCGCGAAGTGATTGATGCCGCCGCACTAGATATCCAGAAGGTCAAGGATTCCAGCAGCATATTGTTCCTGGTGCTGGGCGTGATAGCCCTGGTGTCGGGAATATTGAGCGCCTGGCGCTTGTCGCTTAGCATCACCCGCCCGATTGCCGAAGCTGTCAGGCTCGCGGAGACGGTGGCGGATGGCGACCTGACTGCTACCGTGAATGCCGACTCCAGGGACGAGATCGGCCAGTTGTTGCAGGCGCTGAAAACCATGAACGGCAACTTGTCGCGAATCGTGGCGGATGTGCGGCATGGCACGGAGTCGATTGCGACCAGCGCGGGTGAAATCGCTACTGGCAACCTGGACCTTTCCTCGCGCACTGAAGAGCAAGCCAGCTCTCTGGAGGAGACGGCTTCCGCCATGGAGGAGTTGACCTCGACTGTGAAGCAGAATGCTGATAATGCGAAGCAGGCCAGCCAACTTGCTGCCGCTGCTTCTACCGTGGCGGTGCAGGGTGGAGAGGTCGTGAATCAGGTGATTGGTACCATGAGCACGATCAATGCTTCTTCCAAGCGTATTGCTGACATTATCAGCGTCATCGACGGCATTGCTTTCCAGACTAATATCCTGGCGTTGAATGCGGCAGTGGAAGCAGCACGTGCTGGTGAGCAAGGGCGCGGCTTTGCCGTAGTAGCGAGCGAGGTTCGTAACCTGGCGCAACGCTCGGCTAATGCCGCCAAAGAAATCAATAACTTGATTACCGACTCCGTGGCCAATGTGGAAGCAGGCAGCAAGCTGGTGGAGCAGGCCGGTGTCACGATCAATCAGATCATGGAAAGTGTGCGCCATGTAACGGATATTGTCAGTGAAATCAGCGCGGCCAGCATGGAGCAGAGCACTGGCATCGAGCAGATCAACCAGGCGGTGATGCAAATGGATGAAGTAACGCAGCAGAATGCGGCCTTGGTGGAAGAAGCTGCCGCTGCCTCGCAAGCCATGCAGGATCAGTCGGGCAGATTGGCGCAGCTGGTACAAGTATTCAAGATAAATACCTGAGTTAATGCTGGCGTCAGACAGATAAATGTCTGATTAACTCAAAAATAGCCGGGTGATGCCCGGCTATTTGTTTTTCCAAGATGGCCTGCAGGTGGTTGGAGAATCCTGCAGGCCGAAGTGGTCTGCCGAGATGCTTACAGGATATTTTCTTCCTGCGCGGTCGGAACGATCTCTATCAACAGGGAATAGACGCGGCGGCTGTCTGCACGCAGGACAGTGACATTGAGGCCATCGAAGCTGATTTCCTCGCCTCGTTTCGGCATGTGCTGGAATTTGCTTACGACCAGCCCGCCTATCGTAGAAAACTCTTCGTCGCTCAGGTCAGTTCCCAGAATTTCGTTGAAATCGGCAATTTCGGTCAGCGCCTTGACGCGGTAGCGGCCATGCGCGTCCTGGATGATGTTGTCCTCGTTCTCGTCTTCGTCGAATTCGTCCTCAATATCGCCGACGATCTGTTCCAGCACGTCCTCGATGGTGACCATGCCGGCGACGCCGCCATACTCATCGACAACAATCGCGATATGGTTGCGGTTGCTGCGGAACTCCTTGAGCAACACGTTGAGGCGTTTGGATTCGGGGATAAAGACTGCTGGACGCAGTATCTGTTGTACGTCGAAATCCTTGCCGCTATAGAAACGCAATAAGTCCTTGGCCAGCAGGATGCCGATCACGTCATCCTTGTTTTCATCAATGACAGGGAAACGCGAGTGCGCAGCTTCGATGACGAAGGGGATGAATTTCTCGGGCGGGTCGGTGATGTCGATGACATCCATTTGCGAGCGCGGGATCATGATGTCGCGCACCTGCATTTCAGAGACTTGCAATACGCCCTCGATCATGGCGAGGGCATCTGCATCCAGCAGGCTATTTTCGTAGGCGGTGTGCAGTTGTTCGATAAGCTGCTCGCGGTCTTCAGGCTCGCGCAGCAGGAAGTTGGTCAGGCGTTCCAGCCAGTGGGGTTTATCGTTGGAACTACGTTTGTCCGGTTCTGCCATGGTTGGGTTAATGCTTCTGTTTTTCTGATAAATAAGGATCGGAGTAACCGAGTTGTGTCATGGTCGCGGATTCTATGGACTCCATCAACTCGGCCTGTGCTTCTTCTTCATGGTCGTAGCCATGCATGTGCAGTATGCCATGGATGGTAAGGTGGGCGTAATGGGCTTCCAGGCTGATGCCTTGCTCCCTGGCTTCCTTTTCCACTACCGGCGCGCAGAGGATGATGTCGCCGATCAGCCAGGGTTCTTCCGTCAATGGAAAGGTCAGCACATTGGTGGCGTAATCCTTGCCGCGATAATCGCGGTTGAGCATGCGGCCTTCTTCTTCATCAACGATGCGCAGCGTGGCTTCGGTATCGACGCGCAAAGTGGCGCGCGCCCATTTGCGGAACTGTTTTTCGCTCGGCAGATCTTCGCTTTCCGTGGCATATTGCACTGCCATGTCCAGCCTGGGACTGCTAGCCATTATTTGTCGGTCTCCGGCTTGGCGGAGTTAGGCTGCGCATGCTTCTCGCTATCGTAGCGCTCGTAGGCGTTGATGATTTTCTGCACCAGCGGATGGCGCACCACATCCTCGGAGAGGAATTGCGTGAAGGCAATGCCGCGCACATCCTTGAGTACCTTCTGCGCTTCTATCAGGCCGCTCTTCTGACCGCGTGCGAGGTCGATCTGAGTCACATCGCCAGTGATGACAGCCTTGGTACCGAAGCCAATCCGGGTCAGGAACATTTTCATCTGTTCCGGCGTAGTGTTCTGCGCTTCGTCGAGGATGATGAAGCTCTGGTTGAGCGTGCGGCCGCGCATATAGGCAAGAGGCGCTACTTCAATGGCGCCGCGCTCGAACATCTTATTCACGCTGTCATAGCCCGCGAGGTCATACAGCGCATCATAAAGCGGGCGCAAATAAGGGTCGACTTTCTGTGACAGGTCGCCAGGCAGGAAACCCAGGCGTTCGCCAGCTTCGACCGCGGGGCGCACCAGCACGATCCGCTTGACGCGGTCGCGGGTCATGGCGTCGATAGCGCTGGCGACGGCAAGATAAGTCTTGCCCGTCCCGGCGGGACCGATGCCGAAGGTGATGTCGTAATCCTGGATTTGTTGCAGGTAGCTGACCTGGCGTGGCGTGCGGCCATGCAGGTCCTGTCGGCGAGTCATCAGGGTCGGCAGGTTGGGGCTGACGTGCTCCGGCGACAGGCGATCCAGCTCTACCAGGCCGAGTTGAATTTCTTCCAGGCTGACGGGCTTGCTAGCGCGAGCATAGTAATTTTCGATCAACTGCGCCGCCAGGCGTGCATTGTCCTGGTTGCCTGACACGCGAAAATGCGCGCTGCGGCGCGAGATGCTGACATCCAGCGCATCCTCGATCTGCTTCAGGTTTTCATCGAGCGCGCCGCACAGGTTGGCAAGGCGCAGATTGTCTTCCGGTTGTAGGGTGAACTCCACACGTATTCCTAGATAAGCTCGCCGCGCAAGGTATGCGAGGCAGCCTCGGTAATCCTTACGTTCACGAACTGGTTGATCAGTGATGCATCGCCGGGGAAATTGACGATGCGGTTGTTGTCGGTGCGCCCGGCCAGTTCGCTGGCGCTCTTGGCGGAAATCCCTTCAATCAGCACCCGCTGCACGCTGCCGACCATGCCTTGGCTGATAGCCTTGCCTTGCGCTTCGTTGAGTGCTTGCAGGCGTGTCAACCGCGCCTGCTTTTCCTCCGTGCTGCAATCATCGGGCAGATAGGAGGCAGGCGTGCCGGGGCGCGGGCTATAGGTAAAGCTGAAGCTGAAATCGAAGCCCACATCCTGCATCAGTTTCATGGTGGCGGTAAAATCCTGCTCGGTCTCGCCGGGGAAGCCGATGATGAAATCCGAGGTGATGCAGATGTCGGGCCGCGCCGCGCGCAGTTTGCGGATAATGGATTTGTATTGCAGCGTGGTGTAATTGCGCTTCATGTTCATGAGCACGCGGTCAGAACCGGCCTGCACTGGCAGGTGCAGGTGCGACACGAGCTTGGGGACGCGAGCGTAGCACTCGATCAGCGCCGGGGACATTTCGTTAGGGTGAGAGGTGGTATAGCGGATACGCTCGATCTCGGGAATTTCCGCGAGGTATTCGATCAGCAGGGCGAGATCAGCCGTCTCTCCCTCTGCAGTTTTGCTGCGATAGCCATTGACGTTCTGGCCGAGCAGGGTGATTTCCTTGACACCTTGCTCGGCGAGCTGGATGGCCTCGGTGAGGATGTCGTCGAAAGGACGTGAAACCTCGTCGCCGCGCGTGTAGGGCACCACGCAGAAGGTGCAGTATTTGCTGCAACCTTCCATGATCGACAGGAAGGCTGCAGCGCCTTCCACGCGTGGTGGCGGCAGGTGGTCGAATTTCTCGATTTCCGGGAAGCTGATATCGACTTGCGATATGCCGGTGGAACGTTTGGACTGGATCATATCCGGCAGGCGGTGCAAGGTCTGCGGGCCGAATACCACGTCGACATACGGCGCACGCGCCACAATGCTTTCGCCTTCTTGGCTGGCCACGCAGCCGCCAACGCCGATTACCAGGTTGGGATTTTTTTCCTTGAGCGGTGCAAAGCGGCCCAGGTGGCTGAACACCTTTTCCTGAGCCTTTTCCCGCACCGAGCAGGTGTTGAGCAGGATGACGTCTGCTTCTTCCGGGTTCTCGGTGGTCTGCATGCCTTCAGTGGCATGCAGCATATCCAGCATGCGCGAGGAATCGTACTCGTTCATCTGGCAGCCAAAGGTTTTGATAAAAACTCTCTTGGGTGGATTCATACAGCAGGAGAGATGACGTCCGGGACGCCAAAAAAGATAAAAGTGGGAAAGGCGGGTTGCAAAATAGTGCAAGAAAAACAGTAAGGTAAGGCCGTATTTTAGCTTAGCTGCTGCGGAAAGCCAATCGTGGAGTAATTCCATTCCCCATTACCCGATACCTTGTTGCTCCTCCTTACCGTGCAATGGCACTTGTCTGCGGCGTCAAGCCTATTCACGTATTAAATTGGAAATGGAATAAAATGTCGCGCATGGAAACATTGCCCATCTTCATGAAAATACGCAACCGTCCTTGCCTCGTCGTTGGTGGTGGGGAAGTTGCTAGCCGTAAAGTCAGCATGCTGGAACGAGCTGGGGCTCAGGTTACAGTGGTAGCGCCTATGTTGCATCCAATGCTGGAACAAGCCCGGGCCGAGAGCCGGATTCGATATCTTGCGGCCACATTCGAACCAGCACTGCTTGAACATGCCGCGCTCGTCATTGCCGCCACGGATGACGAACAGGTGAACCGCAGTGTGTCGGCCGAAGCGCAAAAACGCAATATTCCGGTCAATGTGGTGGACGCGCCGGAATTATGCACGTTCATCATGCCCTCTATTGTAGATCGCTCGCCCTTGCTGGTGGCGGTGTCCAGCGGCGGCGTCTCGCCGGTGCTGGCGCGTATGCTGCGCGCGCGGCTTGAAACCTTGATTCCAGCCAGCTATGGGCGATTGGCTGCCTTTGCCGCAGATTTTCGTGAGGCAGTGAAGCGGCGCTTTTCCACCAGTCAGCAACGGCGGATTTTCTGGGAAGATGTGATGCAGGGGACAATAGGCGAGCAGGTGCTCTCGGGGCAGGAGCAAGCCGCCCGGCTTGCCATGGAGCAGGCATTGTCTGGAAACACTGAATCCATGTATGGCGAGGTGTATCTGGTCGGCGGCGGGCCGGGTGATCCCGATCTTTTGACCTTTCGCGCGCTACGTCTCATGCAGCAGGCTGATGCCTGCGTGTATGACAAGCTGGTGAGCAAGGAGGTGATGGCATTGGTGCGCCGGGATGCCGAGTTGATTTATGTGGGTAAATCGCGTGACCAGCATACCTTGCCGCAGGAGGATATCAACCAGCTATTAGTGCGACTGGCGAAGGAAGGCAAGCGCGTCCTGCGTCTCAAGGGCGGCGACCCATTCATCTTCGGACGTGGCGGCGAGGAAATCGAGACGCTCATGGAAAATGACGTTCCGTTTCAGGTGGTGCCGGGGATTACGGCGGCCAATGGCGTTTCCAGTTATGCGGGCATACCCCTCACGCACCGGGATTATGCACAATCCTGTCTGTTCACGACCGGGCATCTCAAGGATGGCACGGTCAACCTGGATTGGCCTGCGCTGGTGCGACCCAACCAGACCGTGGTGATTTACATGGGGCTGGTGGGATTGCCGGAAATCTGTCGCCAGATGATGACGCATGGGGCTAGTCCTGACTTGCCGATTGCTATCATCCAGCAGGGCACTACACAACGTCAGCGGGTCGTGGATGGCACCCTGGAGACCCTGCCGGGGCTGGTCGAGCAGGCAGGTTTGCGCGCGCCTTGCCTGATCATTGTCGGCGAGGTTGTACGTTTACGCGAAAAGCTTGCTTGGTTTGTGCCGTCACCTGCGGCTGAATCGGCAGGGTAAGCCGGACTTCCAACCCGCCCTGCGGACGATTGAGCAGGGTGAGAAATCCATTGTGCAGCTTGGCAATGCGGTCACAAATGGCCAGGCCCAGGCCACTGCCGCTCTTGTTGCCTCGGGCAGTGTCCAGCCGCTCGAACGGGCGCAGCAGCCTTTCCATCTGCGAGGCCGGAATGCCTGGACCGTTGTCCAGCACGCTGACGATGATATTGCCGGCGGTAATACGGGAAGTGACTGTGACCTCGCCGCCGCCATAAGCAAAGGCATTGTCGATGAGGTTTGTCAGCAGGCGCTGCATGGCCAGCGGACGCAAGGGAATCAGGTGTGTCGGTGATAGGGAAACCGTCAACTGGCGGCCTGCGCGGATATGTCGGTCTGTAATGGAAGTGAGCAGCGCATTGATATCAATCATTTGCGTGGGCTCGCCTTCAATCCCGCGTACAAAATCCAGGAACTGATGGATGATATTATCCATGTCGCCAATATCCTGGACCATACCTGTTTTGAGACTGGCGCAATGTTCATCGGGTAGCATTTCCACGGATAGGCGCAGCCGAGCCAGCGGGGTGCGTAAATCATGTGAAATTCCCGCGAGCAGCAAGGTGCGCTCGTTATCCAGCCGCATCAGAGCCTGGGTCATTTCATTGAAGGTGCGGCTGACTTCGCGCAACTCGTGCGCCCCTTCTTCCGGCAAGGGAGCCGGATATTCGCCGCTACTCAGCTTTCCTGCTGCCTTGACGAGCAGGCGTAGCGGCTGATAAATGTTGGAGGCAATCAGATAGGCACCCAGCAGGGAAAGCAAGATGACCAGGGCACCCCAACCCAGCCATTGCCAAGGAAAGGGACGCTCCACCTGGATGCGCGGGATAACGACCCAATAATCATCCTGTCCCAGGCTGAAGCTGACCCACAGGCCGGGAATGCCAAAGTGGTTCAGGGCAACCAATGTATCCTTGCCTAGCCGTTCGCGGATTTTTTCCGCAATCTTGCGGATCAGGAAATCGTTGGGCAGCGGTTCGATTTCCTCCAGCATATCGGCAGCGTAAATCCGCACGCCTTCGCGCCCGGAAAGTTCAGAAAGCAGGGCGAGGCGGCGGTTCTCGTGTGCGGCAAGCAGAGACGCACGAGTATAGTTCACCACTGTGATGGCTTGCAATGCGGCTGCCATGGCGCGCGGCTCGCTTTCAACATAGTCGAATAGCTTCAAGGCGGCAAATTGCCCTGCCGCAAGCAGCAGGGCAATCAGCAGCATGACGCGTGCTAGTAAGGTGCGGGGGAGCAGGGTCACGGTATTGCGCTAACTTTTATGTGTCTCGCCATCGGGAACGAATACGTAGCCGAACCCCCACATGGTCTGCAGGTAGCGCGGATGGGAAGGGTCGGGTTCGATCAGGCGGCGCAGGCGCGAGACCTGCACATCAATACTTCGGTCGAACACATCCAGCTCGCGGCCCCGGGCAAGCTGCATCAGGCGGTCGCGCGACAGGGGCTGGCGCGGATGATCCACGAATACCTTGAGCAAGGCAAACTCACCGCTGGTGATGGTGACAGGTTCGCCATTCTTGGTCAGGGTGCGTGTGGACGGGTCGAAAATAAATTCCCCAAAGCTGATGTGTCCCCCCTCGGCCACAGGTGTCCCAGGCGGCAGGCGGTTGTGTCGACGCAGGATCGCATTGACGCGGGCCAGGAGTTCACGCGGATTGAAGGGTTTGGGCAGGTAATCGTCGGCACCCATTTCAAGGCCGATGATGCGGTCAATTTCGTCACCGCGCGCAGTGAGCATAATGATGGGAATCGTGCTGCCGTTGGCACGCAAGCGACGGCAGATCGCCAAGCCGTCTTCGCCGGGCAGCATCAGGTCAAGCACCATGACATCAATATGTTCCTGTGCGAGCACCTGGTCCATTTCACCAGCATCGGAAACAGTTTTGACCGTAAAGCCCTGTTCGCCAAGATAACGCTGCAACAACTCGCGCATGCGCAGATCGTCATCAACCATCAGTATTTTTTTTGAAGAAGTCTGCATCGTTATATTTTCTGCCTAAAAACGGGGTGGATAAAAAGCATTGTTTGCCGGAATATCAGTGCGCCATTCAATAGCGAAACTGAACATCTCCTTGAAATATATTTATTTTCACCCCGTGTAATAACTGTAGCTCAATATAAGTTACAAATTTTTACATTGGGGTGCCAATATGAAACACTCAGTTTACAACAATGGAGGAATATGATGACCCATTCGAGCAGTGACCATAGTAAAATTAGGCAATAATGACACTGGCGACATAACCAAGCAGGTTTGTTGAGATAGAAATAATTTGGTCCCCTGACAGCAAAGGTGAATGAATCTGATGATCTTGCAAATATGTGGTTTAGCTTTATGTTGATGGAAGCAAAGGGTTTTATTTTTCAGCGTAGGTTGCTGATGGCGGTTGTGTTGTTGGGTAGTGCCAAAATCGCCTGTGCTGCAGGTGTTAGGCATGTCAATGATGAGATTGGCGTTGAATCCGACCTGCAAGAGTTGCCAACCTCCCATATCTACCAGACCTTGGATGGTACCCGTATCTCCGGTGAGGATAGATTGCGTTTGCGTCAGGATCTGGATGAATATTCACGTAGCGCAGATGCCGCACATGCCCAGATCGAACAACAGCGTAAAGCCATGCGCCAGCGGATAATGGAGCGTTTCCAGGCTGCGGATCGTGATGGAAATGGCGTGATTTCCCGCGAAGAGGCCGTAGAGATGATGCCGCAAGTGTCGCGGCATTTCATGCAGTTCGATTTGAATGGAGATGGCGTGATTTCCATGAATGAGTTGGAAACCATTCAGATGCGGATTGCCGAGCGGCAACATAAAGATGTGGAACAGAAAGAAAAAGATGTGCGGGAGAAAATGCTCGAAGTGGCTCCCGTTCATGTGAAGGATACGAACGTGCTTGCGACCAAGCGAGCCTTCTAACGCGATTCCTATAATAATCTTCCTTGTGAACCATTGAAGCACTGCCTTGCCGGGACAGTGCTTTTCTTTTGTCTGGAATCGGCGACGAGAATAACCAGATTTTCTACCCTATTAGGGTGGAGTGATTATGCAACGTCATGATTTTAATATTTAAAATCATGGCGGCCTATTTCTTGCTAAGTAAGCAGATAGATAGGCATAAGCCTGGAGTGTTGTGGAGAAAATGAAATGAATAAAACAATCATCAGCGTATTGGTAGTAATCATGTTGAGCGGATGCTCAGGGATGACAACGCGTCAGAAGAACGCGGCAACTGGCGCTGCGATTGGTGGCGTGGCAGGGGCTGTGCTGACCGGTGGCAGTTCGCTGGGAACGGTGGGTGGAGCTGCCATTGGCGGCGTCATCGGCCATGGTGTGGACTCCGTGGGTAAGCGCAAATAAACGGCCTTTCATTGTAGTGTCGCAATGTTGCGACATTGCATCATTCCTCAAGTCAATCTGCTTGCTCATAATAATCTGGGCGCTAGTAATGCCTGCTATTTGCTTTATTATTTTGAGCTATGTGAGTAATAGCAATCGGGGCTGAATGAAGGTCGAAGCTGAATTTGTCGGCAGTATCGGGGAGCTGGATGCAGCGGAGTGGAATGCGCTGACGGATGGTTCTCCATTGCTGAGCCACACTTTTCTAAGTGCCTTGGAGCGTAGCGGCTCGGTGGGGGAAGGGACGGGTTGGCAACCGATACCTTTGATATTCCGGCGCGATAGCCGCCTGGTGGGTGCGATTCCCTTATATCTCAAGCAGCATTCCTATGGCGAGTATGTATTCGACTGGTCATGGGCGGATGCCTATGACCAGCATGGCTTGGAATACTATCCCAAACTGGTTGCCGCAGTTCCATTTACGCCAGTGACAGGCGCGCGGCTGTTGTCCCGTGAACCTGCTTTGCTGCCACAGATGGCAGGTATTCTGAGCGAAATGGTGGCGCGTCTGCAATTATCATCCGCGCATGTCTTGTTCCCTGATGAGGCAAGTGCGGAAGCGTTGTCCGCGCAAGGCTGGATCAAGCGCCATGGTGTGCAGTTTCGTTGGCAGAACCAAGGATTTGGCAGTTTTGATGAGTTCCTCATGACGCTGGCTCATGACAAGCGCAAGAAAATCCGTCACGAGCGTAAAAAAGTCGCCACGGCAGGGGTAGTCTGCCGCTGTGTGCAGGGACGCGACATCAGTGAGCGGGAATGGGATTTTTTCTATAAATGCTATCTCAACACTTATCTTGAGCATCACTCCAGCCCTTATCTGACCCAGGCATTTTTTCATGAGTTGGGCGAGCGGCTACCGGAGCATATCATGCTGGCGCTGGCCGAGCGTGATGGGCGGTATGTGGGGGCAGCACTCAATCTATATGACAAGGATTGTCTGTATGGGCGCTATTGGGGCGCGTTGGAATACATACCCAATTTGCATTTTGAGCTGTGTTACTACCAGGCGCAGGCATTCTGCATACAGCATGGTATCCGCTTTTTTGAAGGCGGTGCGCAGGGAGAGCACAAACTGGCGCGCGGTTTTGTCCAGCGGGCAACCTGTTCATTTCACCAGATCGCTCATCCGGAGTTCGCAGCTGCCATCAGGCAGTTTGTCGCGCGTGAGCAAGTGGGAATCAGCCATTACCAGCAGGAGCTGGACGAGCGTGCGCCTTATCGCAAGCCTGCCTAGATTTGTTCTGATTTAGAGTTTTGCACCGGCATGTACCCAGTTTGCCATGCCCTTGGCAATTTCCCGCTCTCCCATGATGGTGTAGGAAGCGCCTTGTTTTTCCAGGTGTTCGGTTTGGGCGTCGGAATGCGCGCGCGCCACAACCTCGATCTGCGGGTTGATTTTGCGTGCATGCTCGATGATTTGCCCGGCTTCCAGTGCGTCCGGGATGGCGACTAATAGCCAACGGGCAGACTTGATGTTGGCGGCTTCCATCATGCCGATGGCGGCGGCATTGCCGCACAATGCCGGTGTGCCCTGTTCACGTAATGTTTGAACTACTTCCGACTGATCTTCCAGCACGATGAAAGGCAGGTCCTGCTGACGCAGGGAGGCGCCTACCAGCTTGCCCACACGTCCATAGCCTACCAACACTGCATGCGCATGCAGGTATGGGTAGGAAATAGTGGATGCGCCGCTCTCGCCTGTAAATAGCCTTTTTTCTTCACGGGTGAGCAACCAGGGTTTCAAGCGGTCCAGCCCGGCAAACAGCAGTGGGTTCATGAGAATGGAAAGAATCGCGCCGCTGAGGATCAGGTCGCGCCCTGTATCCGAGAGTAAATCCAGAGAACTGCCCAGGGATGCCAAAATGAAGGAAAACTCACCGATCTGCGCCAGGCTGGCGGAAATAGTCAATGCTGTGCCCAGGGGATGGCGGAAAGCCAGCACGATGACAAAGGCCGCCAGCGATTTACCGATGACGATGATGAACAATGTGGCAAGAATAAGCCAAGGCTCGCGAACGAGGATGGATGGGTCGAACAGCATGCCGACCGAGACGAAAAACAGTACGGCGAACGCATCGCGTAAGGGTAAAGATTCCTCTGCTGCGCGGTGGCTAAGCTCGGATTCGCTCAGGATCATGCCGGCAAAGAATGCGCCCAGGGCAAACGAGACGCCGAAAATATAAGTAGCGCCCAGCGCAAACCCCAGGGCAATCGCCAATACCGCCAACCGAAACAGTTCGCGCGAGCCGGTATCTGCCGTGCGTGCCAGCAACCAGGGAATGATGCGACGCCCCACCAGCAGCATGACAGCCACGAATGCAATGACTTTACTTACGGTCAGCGCTAGCGTATGCAGTAATTCAATGCTGCTTGGGCTGCTGCCGCTGCCGCCCAGCATGCCGCTCAGGGCTGGGACCAGCACAAGGGTGAGCACCATGGCGATATCTTCCACAATTAGCCAGCCAATGGCGATTTGCCCACGCTTGGTTTCGAGCAGACGTCTCTCCTGCAAGGCAGTGAGCAGCACGACGGTACTGGCGGTGGAAAGGGCAATGCCGAACATCAGGCCTTCTCCCACTGGCCAACCAATGGCAAGCGCCATTGCCAGGCCCAATAAGGTGGCAATGGCGATTTGTACGATTGCGCCTGGAATGGCGATGAAACGTACAGAGAGCAGGTCGCGTAGGGAAAAATGCAGCCCTACGCCAAACATGAGCAGGATAACGCCGATTTCCGCTAGTTCATGAGCAAGATGGGCATCTGCGACAAAACCAGGTGTATAAGGACCGACGACGACCCCGGCAATCAGGTAGCCAACCAACGGTGGCATGCGCAGACGGTTGGCCAGCATGCCGAAAATAAAAGCCAGCACTAGTCCTCCAACAATAGTGGCAATGAGTGGTGTGTGCTCCATGTGTGGAGAAAGCCTTTTAAACTTGGGATGATGCGAATCTATTGTTCAGCTGTGCCATACCGGGGCGCGAACAAACATCTGAAAGCATGGAAATTAACGCAAGAATATGTAGGAGCGCAACTTTTATTATATTGCTGTGAATGGGGGATATATGGCTTTAAGATTGTGACAGGAATGCGAATATATCAATGTAAATTCAATTGCTATGCGGTAGTGCAGGAGATAAAAGTGAAAGAGCGAGGGTAGAGGAATAGCAACGATTGTTTAGGGATTCTGGTGGTATTTCAGAACAAATTCATTCTCCATGAACTCACAAGCCTCGGCGACATATTTCAACTCTGTAGGGGAAAGCGGAGCATTGGCATGGCGCTGCCAACAATCCTGAATAGCCGAACGATCGTTGCGCAGCTCAACACTATCCGGGGTGGGTAATGTACCAAAGAAATGATAAAACAGCACTGCGCCGACAAATACAAGGACAAACAGCCCAAGCCAGATGTGTGAGTTCCACGGCTGCATACGGCTGGTCATGAGTTGCTCCTCTGATTATTTATTACACAGTTGTTTTTTAAGTGCTATTGATCGGCAGATGTCAGCTTGCTGCTCAGAATATTTCAGAAAGGCGGAGTTCTGCAATTCCGCCGGTTCTAAAAATCAAACCTGACCAGGAATCAAGCCTTTTTGGTCAATGTCAGGCCAGTTCTTTTTGCCTTGAGCAATACTTCAAAAACCTCTACAGGCGTGACTTTGTTGGTTTTGACGACAGCATCAAATGCTGCAATCAATTCAGGCATACCTTCACTCTGGCGAGTCAGTTGTTGGGGAGACTGCTCCAGCGCCTCCAATTGCTGAGTCAAAACCGAAATCTTTTGCTTCAGCTTTTCTTTTCTTACATCAAAATTAGCCATGGATAAAATCCTGTTGTTAAGTTAAATATTCAAATGGATGATTGAACCTGACATTGAAATAGATATATCAATTGAAACAAGAGTAAAGTTTATCTATTCAATGAATAAGTGGATTATATGCAAATTATCCAGAAAAATATATGTGTGTTGATCACCATGATAGATGACGGAAAAATAGAAAGCCACCATACATTAACACTAACCCAACAACGATGCTCAGTGTGACATAAAGCAGGGCAATCAATAATTCTCCACTCTTAAGCAGGATCATGGTTTCCAGACCAAAAGCCGAAAACGTGGTAAAGCCACCGAGGATTCCCGTGAACAGAAACACTCTCCAAGCCAGTGGAAATGCGCCCGATTTTTCTGCCACACCAGCCAATATACCGATTAACAGGCATCCCAAAATATTGACTGCAAATGTTCCTAGTGGAAATTTGAGATGTGCCGCCTGATGCAGGATGAGTCCAGACAGTTTGAAGCGGGCAACTGACCCAATGGCGCCGCCCAAGGCTACCAACAATAAATGCTTCATATATATCCTTCCAATATCGCGAGCTTCATACCAGTTGTGAAAGCATGGCGAATAGAATATGAGTGGAACGTAGAATGGAATTGTATGCCCAGACTGTCTATGTATGAAATATAGACGGCTGCTGAGGTAAATAAAATTGATGTGATGTATGTATGATCGGGGTAGTTAAATATCCTCATGCATAACGCCGGTATAGGCCACGCATAAAGTGTCGAATTATCCATTAGCTGCAAATTGAGATCATCAAGTTATTTATCTTGGCTTTTTGTTGATGATGTTATTTGGCAGATAGCTTGGCAGTTAAAATTACAGGCCATTACTGCATTGACCTATGTAATATGAAATATAACAAGATGCATTATTAAATGCTCCTGGCTTGGAGATATCCAGTAGTTTCCCCCAGCCCGCTCATGAGGATGATGTGTCCATATCCGCTACGACACTGCTGGCACTGGCCCCAGTCAATGTCGAACTCGGTATTTATCAGCTACCGGATAAAAGTATTCAATATAAGAGAGTCACTTCAGGAGCGGGCGCTTTACAACATTTGATCCATTAAATGTTGAGGAGTTGCTTTGAAATGTATTAAATAAGGCGAAAATCGGGCTGGGCCGGATATATCAAACAACTACTGCCAATAGATCTTAAATAATGCGCAAAGCTACAGGGAAATTTTAAGAATTGCGGAAAAAATAAAAAAGGCCCGCGTGCTTGCGAGCCTTCTTAACTTGTTGAATCCAATATATTTTTAATGGTGGTGATGGGGGGACTTGAACCCTCGACCCCAGGATTATGAATCCTGTGCTCTAACCAGCTGAGCTACATCACCAGAACCCAAGGGATTCAACCAAGCGCGCTATTCTATTTTCTTACCGGCTGAATGTCAAAGCAAAAATCTGGATTTTTGCTAGTGATGGCCGCGACCAAGAAAAAGGGTCAGCCTTATCTGACATTATTTTCATCCTGGGCTGATAAACCGGGCGGTAGACCAAGCCTAGGATAAACCTTCATTTTCATTCAGAAGAAATGAAGGAGACTGGCATGACACTTGATTACGATGCAGTCCGCGATCACCGCGAGATGAACCAACCGCCACAGATACAACCTCAGCAGCCTGGTATCGAGGCGGATATGGAGCCGCGCCCTCAATATATTGATCCATGCTACCGCGGTAGCGGCAAGCTGGAGGGGAAGGTGGCGTTGATTACCGGCGGCGACAGCGGCATTGGCCGGGCAGTGGCTGTGCATTTTGCCGTGGAGGGAGCGGATGTTGCCATCAATTACTTGAGCGATCATGAACTTGAGGATGCCAAGAAGACATTGAGCCTGATCCGGGAACATGGACGACGCGGCATTGCATTGCAAGGCGATGTGGGGCAGGAGCAATACTGCCGCGAACTGGTGGGGAGGGCGGTGCGGGAATTGGGACGGCTGGATATCCTGGTCAACAATGCTGGGCAGCAGTATCCACAACGAACGATTGAGGATATCGGGCAAGAGCAGCTTGAGCAGACATTCCGCACCAATATATTCGCCATGTTCTATACCGTGAAGGCGGCGCTGCCGCATCTGGAAAAGGGCGCGCGCATCATCAATACCGCTTCCATCACGGCCTATAAAGGCAATCCGGCGCTGCTGGATTATTCCTCGACCAAGGGCGCGGTCGTGTCGTTTACCCGCTCACTTGCCATTGATCTGAGCGAGCGCGGCATCCATGTGAATGCGGTGGCGCCAGGTCCGATCTGGACACCTTTGATCCCGGCCAGCTTTCCGGCTGACAAGGTGGGCAGTTTCGGCAAGGATACGCTGCTGAAGCGCGCGGGGCAGCCAAGCGAGGTGGCCCCGGCTTATGTGTTCCTGGCATCCAACGACGCCTCCTATATCACTGGCCAGGTGATTCATCCCAATGGCGGCACGGTGGTCAACGGTTGAGGGAGGCTGTGGCTAATCCATTTCATCAGTGGCCTCGATGATGGCGTAGAGCGCTTTGGCAGTCTCGAGACGGGATTCAAATAATGGCAAATACTGCCGGGCGAACGTCTTGATTTCGGGATTGTCGGCGCGGGAGATCGCTTTGCCCAGCAACTTCACAATTTCTTCCTGCATTTTGATGCCGATAGCCTTGGCGTACCGTTGGTCAAACACTTCCCCTGACTTGGCTGACAGGTGCCTGAACTTGGCTTTCTGCCACAGCGAGGGCTCATCCGGCAGTTTGGTTTGCTTGTCTTGGGCGAGCTGCCGGAGCTGTTCGGCTATCTGCATTTGTTCTGTCAGCATCTCGCGTGCGAAATCAAGGATGTTTTCATTGCTGGATTTGAATGCGGCGAGCTTACAGGCTTCGGTTTGTAGTATGTTGATGCGGGCAATATCCTTCAGGTAGTTGCGGTCCCGTGCAGAAAGTGGCTCTGCGGCCAAGGCGTCCATGAGCAGCATGGGAGTCAATATCAGCAGTAGCGCAAGGAGGTAGGGCCATTGGCGGCACCATTGTGTGATGGGAAAGTGCATATTAGGCTCCAGCAGAATCCAGAAATTTTATGGTGGCAGATATGCGCGGGTGGTTTGAAGCGGACTAGGCTGAATTGCGTGTAGGAATTGCGGCTACAGCATCACGGGACATTTCACTGTTTAAGCCCGAGCTTGAACAGGCGGGTGGCATGCAAGCCTGCTGGCAAGTGATGCAGTCCGGGCGACATCCATGACCCTAGCAGGCGCATCCGGGAAGCATGGTCGGGCAATGCTGCAAGCTGCCGTGTGAGCAATTGCTGTTCTTTATTCTGGCTTTTATTATGCGGCATCAAATGGATTACCTTGCTGGGTTGCGTGGTTGCCGTGAGTGCGCTGGCCTGCTGCTTGTGGGCTCGCCAGGACGGACCCAGGCGCTCGTGTTTGGGCAGGCTTTCCAGGGCATCCCCGGCAATCCAGTCATACAGCACCTGTTTTTCATAAGCGCTGAACACGCCAAACATCACGGCTTGCTCGCTTTCGACCAATTGCCAGAAACGCGACCGGCACGGATCCTGGTGGCGCTTGATCCAGCCATGGTTGCGCAACGCCTGCAACAGCTCGGGCATGGCTTCACCATTCGAGAGCCACTCCTGCAAGTGACGCTTGCCTATGCGGCAATGCGGGTTATGCATGAACTGGCCGAGGCTAGCCTTCTCCTTGAAAATGTTCAGCAACTCCTCCTCAAGCGAGAACTGCTGAATGATTTCCACCGATCCCATGCCGGCCATGTTGAGCCTGGCGCCATTGGCCAGCCTGCGCATGAATTCTTCGCGGTCGCCGAATTGCTGCATGGCTTCCTGCACTGCACGCACTGCCTGCACGGCATGGCCGGAAAGCGCGTTATCTATCGTAATATGCAAAGTGAAATAGTAGGGGTCAATATTCAGCTCGTTCAATTCGTAGGCCGTGATGAGCAAATGCAGCGGCAACTGCTCATAGGCCAGGTTGAAACCGATGACTTCGGGCAGGAATGCATCGCCGTGCATGGCAAGCGCTAGCTGGGTCAAGCCTTGCGCAAAGTAACGGTCCGGCAAGGTTTTCCATTGCTCGCAACCGTGTTCGCGAATGAGTTGGCGATAAATCGCCACGTGATTCTGGCCAGCCTCCCCATCGCCCAGCTCTTCAAGGTAGATATTCACCAGATCGTCATAGCGCGGATCGTCCCAATGCTTGACCAGGCTATAGAGCCAGGCGCCATCTACCATCTTGGTGGGGGCGACATTCTTGATGAAATTGAGTGCATGCGCCTTGCTGCCGAAATAAAGCCGCGGCGCTCCCGCCTTTCTTGTCTGGAGGTATTGCTGGTAGCGTTGTCCTGCTTCGCGGCAGCTGCGCACCATCCATTGCTGCAGCAGCTTGACGTCTTGCGGAATGGGCGAGGGCTGCGATGCCGTATCCTTGAAGGCCTGCTGCAAGAAGCGAAGCGCGCTCTCATGCATTGCGGCATTGGCAGGGTCTTGCAGCAAGGCAAAATAAAGCTCACGTGGCGAAGGTTGCTGGGCCTCGGGGATTGAACCGGCAGGCCGGGCGGCTTGGCTGTGGAGCATGACTGGGCTTTCCTGATGGCGTGAAGCTATTTTCTGTTCCCGGTGCGGTAGCGTTTATCCGTCGATGGATTAAATCCTTGTCGGAGTAGGATGACATTCAAGTTGCCATTTTCTTGCTAGGCTTTGATATCGCTTTAAGCTGGAGCCGTGATGCGTGCATGGGAGGATTCAATGCTGGCAAGCCTTGGTTTGCGGCAGCTCTTGAAGGAGTTGCAGGCACGTCAATACCGTTTCACCACGATGACGCCTGTCAGTCACGAGCTGGTCAACCGGCGTGCTGGCAATGCCCTGGCGCGGGATTTAGCTGGCATATTCGGCTGGAACCGCTGGTTTGAGCCGCATGTGATGGACGATGCGCTATTCAAGCTCATGCAGTCGCTGGATTTGCTTGAGAACGAGGGCGGCAGCTGGCGGAGCAGGCTACGTGTTTCCAGCCTGGACGCCTTTCTGTTCCTGCATTCCGCCTTTCCTACCTTGGATGCGGATGCTGTGTTTTTTGGCCCGGATACTTACCGTTTTACTCGCGCCATCCATCATTACCTGGCCTTGCAAAAACCCACGGTGCGCCGCGCCGTCGATATTGGTTGCGGCAGTGGCGCCGGAGCCGTGCTTCTGGCGGCGCGGTTGCCGCAGGCAGAGGTGTGGGGCACGGATATCAACAGCAAGGCGCTTGCGCTGGCCAGGGTAAACGGCGCTGCCAGCGGCTGCGGCAACTTGCATTGGCAGCAAGGCAGCCTGCTTGATGGCTTGTATGGCGAATTCGATTTGATCGTTGCCAACCCTCCTTACCTTGTTGATCGGGAGGCGCGTGCCTACCGCCATGGCGGCGGGGAATTCGGCGCCGAGCTTTCGCTGGCGATTGTGGAGGCTGCGATCGAGCGGCTCGCGGTGGGCGGCACTTTGCTGTTATACACAGGTGTTGCGATTTTGGATGGGCGCGATCCCTTCTTGCATGAGGTGGAGCGTATGCTGCAAGGCAGCGCCATGGTATTTGAGTATGAGGAGATCGATCCTGATATTTTTGGTGAGGAGCTGGCGTTGCCCCAGTATCAGGCGGCAGACCGGATTGCCGCGGTGCTGCTGGCCTTGCATAAGCCCTTGCGCCTTTAATCCCATTCCTACAAGGCTTCGGGTGTTCGGACTACAGGATATTGACGGGCTGCGATTTATAGTCGAGGAATCATGACGACGGAAAGCAGCCATGGAGATTTTTACCTTTAGTGTTTCCCCGTGGGAAATCGTCGTGCGCGGCACAGTGATGTTCTGGTTGTTGTTCCTGATTTTCCGCTTTGTGTTGCGGCGAGATGTCGGTAGTCTCGGTATCGGCGATTTCCTGTTCGTCGTGATTGTGGCGGATGCCTCGCAAAACGCCATGAGCGGCGACTCCAAGACCATCTCAGACGGCGCATTGCTCGTATTTGTCCTTTTGGTCTGGAACCTGGTGTTCGACTATGCAGGTTATCGTTTTCCCATGATCCGCCGTTTTACCGAGTCGTCCAGCCTGCTGCTCGTCAAACGGGGACAGATACAATGGCACAACCTGCGCCGGGAATGGATTACCAGGGAAGAGTTGATGGCCAAGCTGCGTGAGGAAGGGCTGGAAAATATGGATGAAGTCAAGGAAATGCGCCTTGAGCCGGATGGGCGCATCAGCGTTATCCGATTCAGGCAATAAAGGGTAGGAATAGTAGAGATAAAGAGTTGCGCATTGTGAATCCTAATCAATCAAACTGTAGGAGACGCAAATAAAAAGACCACGCTTATGCGCGGTCTTTTTGATTTATTGCTGTTTAAGCAGCATGGTTAGACGTTGAAGCGAAAATGCATCACGTCGCCGTCCTGCACGATGTATTCCTTGCCTTCCAGACGCATCTTGCCGGCTTCCTGCGCGCCTTTCTCGCCCTTGTGCTTGACGTATTCGTCATAGGCGATGACTTCGGCACGGATGAAGCCGCGCTCGAAATCGGTATGGATGACGCCGGCGGCTTGCGGAGCGGTGGCGCCTTTCTTCACTGTCCAGGCGCGCACTTCCTTCACGCCTGCGGTGAAGTAGGTTTGCAGGCCGAGCAGGTCGTAGGCGGCGCGGATGACACGGTCGAGGCCGGGCTCTTCCAGGCCTAGCTCAGAGAGGAACATGGCCTTGTCTTCGTCTTCCAGATCAGCGATCTCGCTTTCGATCTTGGCGCAGATGGCGACGACGGGTGCGTTTTCCTTTTTGCCGAGTTCGATGACTTTTTCCAGCAGCGGGTTATTGTCGAAGCCGCCTTCATCGACGTTGGCGAGGTACATCACGGGCTTGACGGTGATGAGGCAGAGCGGTTTGATGAGTTTGAGCTGGTCTTCATCCAGGCCGAGGGTGCGCACGGCCAGGCCTTGGTCCAGGTGTTTCTGCACCTTTTCCAGCACGGCGCACAATGCAATTGCTTCCTTGTCGCCGGACTTGGCCTTCTTGCTTTCGCGCTGTAGGGTTTTTTCCACAGTTTCCATGTCGGCGAGTGCGAGCTCGGTGTTGATGGTCTCGACGTCTGCCAGTGGATCGACCTTGCCTGCGACGTGGACGATGTTGCCATCATCGAAGCAGCGCACGACGTGCGCAATCGCGTCGGTTTCGCGGATGTTGGCGAGGAATTTGTTGCCCAGGCCTTCGCCCTTGGAAGCGCCGGCCACTAGGCCAGCGATATCGACAAATTCCACGATAGCCGGCTGTGTCTTCTGGGGGTTGACGATGTCGATCAGCGGCTTGAGGCGCGGGTCGGGTACTTCAACGATACCGACATTGGGTTCTATAGTACAGAACGGGTAATTGGCGGCTTCGATACCGGCGCGGGTAATCGCATTGAAGAGGGTGGATTTTCCTACGTTGGGTAGGCCAACAATTCCGCATTTCATAGTGATTTGCCTGTTCCTAAAATTAAATTATCTGGTTTTGGTGTGTAGTTTGAGCATGGCTTCCTCAAACTTGCCTTCGAGCAGTTGTGGCAATACGAGAGTGCTGTCGTCCATCGCGTATTCTATCTGTTGCATTTCTTCGCGTAGTGGAGGGCGGAGTACGTAATTAACCACTGCGCTGCGATCGCCAGGATGACCAATGCCCAGGCGCAGGCGCCAGAAATCGTTGGTGCCCAGTTGCGCAGCGATATCCTTGAGGCCGTTGTGCCCGCCATGGCCGCCGCCTTTTTTCAGGCGGGCGGTACCAGGGGAAAGGTCGAGCTCGTCATGGATGACGAGGATTTCTTCAGGGGAAATTTTGTAAAAACGCGCCAATGCCGCCACAGCGCGGCCGCTGGCGTTCATGAATGTCGTAGGTTTAAGCAGCCAGGTGTCGGCGTGCCCATTGAGGCGTCCACCCAGGCCGAAGAACTTGGCTTCCAGGCCGGTTTTGCTGGAGGTTTGCGCGCAGACCTGGTCTATCCACCAGAAGCCTGCATTGTGGCGGGTGTCTTCGTATTGTGGACCAGGGTTGCCCAGGCCGACAAAAAGCCGGATTCCGTTCATGAAGTGTGACTCTTTAAAATGAATACGCGCGCCCTGGTTGCCCAGGGCGCGCGTTCAAGCACGAGTGCCGGGATTATTCGGCAGCAGCTTCGCCTTCAGCAGCTGCGCCACCGCGTGGCTTGGAGACGGAAGCAACGGCAGCATCGTTGTCATGTGCCAGTTGAACGAACTCAACACCCTTAGGCAGCTTGATTTCGGACAAGTGGATGGACTGACCAGTTTCGAGATTGCCCAAGTCCACTTCGATGAACTCTGGCAGATCGGCAGGCAGGCAGCTTACGTCAGCTTCGGTCAGGATGTGGCTGACAATACCACCACCCAGCTTCACACCAGGAGCAACATCGGCGTTGATGAAGTGCAGAGGCACCTTCACGTGCACCTTCTCGCTTGCGCTGACACGTTGGAAGTCGATGTGCTGAATGGTGTTGCGGACTGGATGCAGTTGGTAGTCGCGCAGGATGACTTGTTCCTTCTTGCCATCGACATCCAGGGTCAGGATAGAGGCATGGAAGGTTTCATGACGAAACTCGAGGAACAGCTCCTTGTGGTTGAATTCCAGGCTGACAGCTTCCTTGTCACCACCGTAAACAACACCAGGAATATTACCAGCGCGACGGAGACGGCGGCTCGCACCCGTACCTTTGCCTTCGCGTGTGGCTGCTTTGATTACAATTGCCATTTTACTACTCCTAAAAAAGGCCTCTTGGCCTTGGGTTGCCTGTTATCCGCGACCAGATAACAGAAAAGGCGGATGAGTTAACTCATCCGCCGGAACCGTGCTCTCGTTTACTCTACAAACAGGGAGCTGACTGAATCTTCATTGCTGATGCGACGTATGGTTTCCGCAAACAGTTCGCCCGCACTGACCACGCGGATTTTTGCTGATTGCTGCGCATTCGGGCGCAGAGGAATGGTGTTGGTCACCACTATTTCATCCAGCTCGGAATTGGTAATGCGTGACACAGCCTCCCCGGAAAGCACAGGGTGGGTACAATAAGCCACTACCTTCTTCGCGCCTTGCTGTTTCAGCGCAATCGCGGCTTCGCATAGAGTGTTGGCAGTATCCACCATGTCATCCATGAGTATGCAGGTGCGGCCAGCGACATCGCCGATGATGTTCATGACTTTGGCGACGTTGGGCTTGGGGCGGCGCTTGTCGATGATGGCCAGGTCCACGTTCAGGTGCTTGGCAGCGGCACGGGCGCGTACTACGCCACCCACATCTGGAGATACTACGATCAGGTCATCGTGCTTCTGTTTAACCAGGTCATCAAGCAGGATAGGCGTGGCGTAGATATTGTCTACTGGGATATCGAAAAAGCCCTGGATCTGGTCAGAGTGCAGATCCATGGTCAGAAGACGGTTGACGCCAACCGTGGTCAACATATTGGCAATGACTTTTGCCGTAATTGCCACACGTGCGGAGCGTGGGCGCCTGTCCTGGCGTGCGTAGCCGAAATAAGGGATGGCGGCAGTGATGCGGCCTGCGGAAGAGCGGCGCAGGGCATCGACCATGACCATGACTTCCATGAGGTTGTCGTTAGTAGGCATGCATGTGGATTGCAGGATGAATACATCCTTGCCACGGACATTGTCCAGCAGCTCGACCATCACCTCGCCATCGCTGAAGCGATCCACTGTAGCGCGGCCCAGATCAATACCCAGGTGGCCTACCACCTCTTCGGCAAGCGCGCGGTTGGCGTTGCCGGTAAATACCATCGTGTCGCCCTTGGCCACAGTTGGAATCCCTTAATGAGTTTTAGATAAATCCGCTACAAAAAACAAAAGCGTGTAATTTTTTAAGTTACACGCTTTTATTCTGGCTGGGGAGGAAGGATTCGAACCTTCGCATGCCGGAATCAAAATCCGGTGCCTTAACCAGCTTGGCGACTCCCCATTTGATCGTTTAATGCTGTCAGTTTGCAAAATCATGCAGAGGGTGTTGATCCAGCCCTTTTGCATGAAAGCCTGAAATTTCACAGCCTGCCTCTTGTTGCAGTTCGCCGGTATTCAGTTTTGCAAGTACAGCTTCTGCGTTTTCCTGGCTGTCGAATGCTGCGAATACCGAAGCACCAGAACCACTCATGCGAGCCTTGGAAAATTGAGATAGCCAGTTCAGGCTTTTTTCAACTTCCGGGTACTGTTGCTTGACCACGGTTTCGAGATCGTTGTGAACCAAGTCCCTCAGAAAGGCCGCTATTGTGGTGGGATTCGTGTTCCTTGTCAATTGCTTTGATGAAAAAATTTCAGCGGTCGAGATATGCACCTTAGGGGTGAGTACGACATAGTGCGCCGAAGACAATTGAATTGCCTGGAGTTTCTCGCCGATTCCCTCTACCCATGCATTTTCGCCGAAAATGAAAAATGGTACATCCGCACCCAGCTTCAAACCCAGCGTGAGCAATTCGCCACGATCCAGGCCGAGTTGCCAGAGGCGGTTCAATGCCAGCAATACCGTGGCGGCATCCGAACTGCCACCACCCAACCCGCCGCCCATAGGAGTGCGCTTGCAGGTATAAATATCAGCGCCAAACCGGCTGCCGGTGTGTTGTTGCAGCAATGTGGCGGCCCGGATGCTGAGATCGCTGGCTTCGGGCACACCAGCGATGTCTTCTGTCCGCCGGATGATGCCGTCGGATCGTGGGCGTATATGTAGCGTGTCTCCATAATCCAGCAGGCGGAAAATGCTTTGCAACAGGTGGTAGCCATCTGGCCTTCTGCCTGTAATGTGCAGGAACAAGTTGATCTTGGCGGGAGCGGGGTAGGTGTGAAAATCTTGCATAATGGGCTTGGAGCGGAGCGCTGGAGAAATATCCGCTCTTATGGCAGCAGCCATTCCTGGATGATCAGTTTCAATGTCAGCCGGTGCGGGTTGCGCAGGGTTACCCTGGTAGGAAGCTGGTAGTCTCCGGTGGTGATGTACTGGCTGTATTCTATGTCCCACTGATCCTGGTTGAGTTTGACCAGGCGCCCTGCATCATCCCATTGCGCGTTGATGATCGCATGCGCGTTCGGACGGCCCAATACCCAGTCAGGCAGGCCGCTCATGGGCAGGCGCCAGCCCAGGTTTTGCTCGGTCAGGGTCTCGGCATCTGGAGCTTCATAGCGTTTGTTGTCGCTGGTCACAAGGCTGACGACATCGGCGGTTTGGCTAATGGCGGCTACTTGGCCGCCTAGCGGGGAAAACAGTGCGATATCATCCCGCTCGGACTGGTGCTGCCATTGCATGGAGCCGGAAAACCCCTTGGCTTCTGTTTGCACACCGATACGTCCCTTGATGCCGAATTGAGAGATGTTGGCAAGTGAAGCCAGGTGCTGCTGATGGACCTCCAGAGAGCTTGGGGCTGTCGTTGGCGGCATGCTGGCGCAACTGGCCAGCATGCTTATGCTGCCAGCCAGCAGCCAGCGTTTCAGGATTTGCATCTTTAGCGGTTGAATTTCTTGTTGGTGCTGATCAGGACTTCATTTTCAGGGAAAGCGGAGAGCGCCGCTTCCCAGGTCTTGACCGCTTCGTTACGCCTGCCTTTTTTCCAGAGCACTTCGCCCAGATGGGCGGCAATTTCCGGATCGGATTGCTTGGTGTAGGCGCGATTCAGGTATTCCAGCGCTTTGTCCAGATTGCCCAGGCGGTAATACACCCAGCCCATGCTATCCATGATGTAGTGATCGTCCGGGCTCAATGCATGCGCTTTTTCGATCAGTGTCTTGGCTTCGTTCAGGCGGGTATTGCGATCTGCGAGAGAATAGCCCAGCGCATTGTAGGCCTGCGCAAACTCGGGTTGTATCTTGATCAGCTTGCGCAGTTCGCGCTCCATCACATCCACCTTGTCTACGCGCTCGGCAGCCATGGCAAAGTCATAGATCAGGTCGGGCGAGTTGGGCAGGGTGTTAATGGCGCCTTCCAGGCGCGTGTAGGCCTCCTGGTAGCGCTTGGCCTGAGTCAGTACGTTGGCCTGCGCATGGATGACGGTAGCGCGCTGGGCGTCCGTCAGATCAGACAGGTTTTCCAGGGACTGGATGGCGGCGTCTATCCCGTCACGGCGCGCGATGACATTGGCCACACCCAGTTGGGCATCTACATAGCGCACTTCGCCGGGAGCCACCTTGTCATACCATTGCAGCGCTTCAGCGTCGTTCTGCTTCTTTTCGGCAATCTGTCCCAGGTAGATATAGGCCTGACCCTTGTCCTTTAGTCCTTTTTCCAGTGCCTCCTTGAAGTATTTCTCTGCATCCGGCAGCTCGTTGGCCTGCAATGACAAGAGCCCGACCACCACCATGATTTCCGGGTTGCCGTTGGAAGCTGCGATCAATTTGATGAATTCATCCTTGGCAGCGTCAAATTGCTGCTGGCTTGCCAGGATGCGCGCCAGCGCCAGCCGGACTTCGTTGGCTTCTGCATGCTCGGAGAGAAAGCCACGGTAGAAATCTACGGCTTGTGCCGGTGATTTTCCAAGCAGTACCTGACCTTGCATGAGAGCTGCCATTTCCCAGCCGGGGCGAAGCGTGCTTGCCTGGTGGAGTTCATTCAGCGCAAGGTCGATGTTGCCAGCGTTCCAGGCCGCGTGCGCAATGGCAAAGTGCGCTTCCGGCAAGTGTGGATAATCGCGAGCCAGTTCCTGCACCAGTGCCAGTACGGCTGGTTTGTTCTGTTGGCGGGAGAGCAGGGTGTTGAGGAACATAAAGCCGTTGGCGCGGCCTTCTTCGTTGGCAAGCAGGTGTTTGAGGTGCGGTTTGGCCTCGTTGAGATTGCCGGTATTGACCAACATTTGCGTCAGGGCCTGGTGGGCTTCGGTCGAACCTGGGTCAAGCTGGGACCAGAGGTTGGCGGCATCAATCGCGGTGCGGCCAACATTGCCCATGGCGGCAGTTCTGGCTGCGCGTTCTGCCAGCCGTGAATCCTGGCTGGTTTTCGCCAAATCAAGAAACAGGGCGCTTGCCAGGTCGAACTGGCCGCGTTGTCCGGCAATTTCCCCGATCAGGTATTTATAGACGAACTCGCCTGTAAGGGCTGCTGGTGCGCTTTCTACCTTGGGCGCCGCGTGGGCAATATGACCCATGGACAGCGATATGGCTGTCCAGGCAGTTGCAATAGCGATTTTTTTGCGGATAGGCATTTTCCAGGGAATCTCGTTGCAGATGGATAAATAGCATATTGAGGCTTGCCGTATATGTTTTCAATGGGGCCAAGTAAGTATTGCCACATTTTACCTTGCCATTCTTAGTCCGTGACAGTATGGACAAGTTCACCCATAATGCGCGGTGCCATGGCAATGCGTGATGGACAGATCGGTATATTTTTAAGCTTGTCATCCGGCTTGAAACAAACTTGACAGGTGAGTGATGTTTTTCTAACTTACCACCCCTTAGCAATCGGATAATTTACTCACTATGACGACTATTACCGTAGAGGCCTCAGAGTTAACCCGCAAATATGGCGGACGCGCGGCGGTCAATGACGTCAGCTTTACCCTGAACAAGGGCGAGGTGCTGGGATTCCTCGGACCCAACGGCGCCGGCAAATCCACCACCATGAAGATGTTGACCGGCAACCTGGCGCCCAGCAATGGCTCAGTGAAGATTTGCGGTATCGATATGATGGAGCGACCCAAAGATGCCAAGGCCTTGATCGGCTATCTGCCGGAGCAGCCGCCCTTGTACCGTGAATTGACCGTGGATGAGTATCTCACGATTGCGGCGCGTCTGCACCGCGTCAGCCGACAGCATATCAAGAAGGCCGTGGACATTGCCAAGCAGCGTTGCGGCCTGACTGAAATGGGCAAGCGCCTGATCGAGAATTTATCCAAGGGCTACCAGCAACGGGTAGGTATTGCCCAAGCTATCATTCATAACCCGATGGTGGTGATTCTGGACGAGCCGACCGTGGGCCTGGACCCGATCCAGATCCGCGATATCCGCGCTTTGATCAAGGAGCTGGGCGGGGAGCACAGCGTGATCCTTTCCACCCATATCCTGCCTGAAGTGGAAATGGTCTGTGACCGCGTGCAGATCATCCATAAGGGCAGCCTGGTATTCAATGGCGGCATTGATGTGCTGAAGCAGCAGCGCCATGGAAACCGCTTGTTGCTCGGATTGCGGCAACCGCCTGAATATGATGCCTTGCTGGCGATTCCTGGTGTGGAGGCGGTGGAATCCGCGGGCGATAATCTGCTGCGTATTCGTTATACGCCTGGCGCAGAGCCATCCGAGGCATTGATACAAGCTGCCGTCAGCCAGCATTGGGGATTGTTCCAGATCAATCCCGACCAGACCTCGCTGGAAGAAGTGTTTGTCCAGCTTACATTCCAGGAAGCAGCCGCTGCCTGATGGCAGATGGTCTGTGAGTTAAGGTACTTCTATGATCATCAATATTGCCAGAAAAGAATTGAAGGGGCTGTTTTCCTCACCCATGGGCTGGGTGGTGCTGGCCCTGCTGCAATTCGTGTTCGCCACTTTCTATCTCATGGGGGTGGATCAATATTTCCTCACCATGTCGGGCGCCATGCGGCCTGACCAGCGCATGGGGGTCACCGAATTTGTCGGTGGCAGCGTATTCGGCATGGCGCCGTTCATCATGCTGTTTGCCGTGCCATTGCTTTCCATGCGGTTGATCAGCGAGGAGCGGCGCCAGCAGACGCTGCCTTTTCTGTTCAGCGCGCCGTTATCGCTGACCGAGATCGTGCTGGGCAAGTTTACCGGCCTGTTGGCTTTCCTGTCCGTCAGTGTGCTGCTGATAGGCGCGATGGTGCTGACGCTCAATTTATGGGCGGATATCGATTTCGGCTATGTGTTTGCCAACCTGCTGGGCCTGTTCCTGCTGCTGGCAAGCTACTGTGCGCTGGGGACGTATGTATCGAGCACCACTCAGCAGCCGGTCGTCGCTGCTATCGTGACTTTCGTGGCGTTGCTGGCTCTTCAATTGATCGAATATTTCCTCGCGGGAGACCCGAGCAATACTGTGGCTAATCTTTCCCTGATGCGTCACTTCGAGCCTTTTTCGCGCGGCATGCTGGATACCCGTGATATTGCGTACTTCCTGTTGTTTATTGTGACCTTTCTGACCCTGACCATTCGTCGGCTGGATGCAGATCGTTTGCGTGGCTGATCGAGGGATTCTATGAAAACTAACCGCAAACTGCGTTTTCAATTGTTCATGCAGAACAGCCTCTTCGTGGTGCTGTTCCTGATACTGGTGTTCCTGCTCGGATTCCTTTCCTATCGCTACCATGCCAGCCAGGACGTGACGCAGGGCAACCGCAACACCCTGACCGAGGGTAGCGCCAATGTCCTGAAACAGATGGAAGGGCCGATCAATATCACGGCCTACGTGGTCAAGGATAACGATGCGCGCAAGTACATCAACAAGTTTGTCGAGCGCTATCAGCGCGTCAAGCCCGATATCCATTTGAGCTTTGTCAGCCCGACCGAAGAGCCCAAGGCCACCCAGGAAGCAGGGGTGAAATCCGAGATGGAGCTTGTGGTCGAATATAACCAGCGTACCGAGCATATTGTGCCGCCACAGGCATTTATCGAGCAGGACATGACCAACCTCTTGGTGCGACTGTCGCGCTCCAACCAGAATGCCATCATGTTCCTGGATGGTCATGGCGAGCGTAGCCTGATCGGCCTCAAGAACCATGACCTTGGCGATTTTGGCCGTCACCTGGAGAAAAAGGGCTTCAAACTGTCCAACCCTGACCTGCTGATTGCGCAGGAAGTGCCGAGCAATGGTTCCATGCTGGTGATTGCGAGTCCGGAAGTGGATGTGACCGAGGTTGAGACACAGAAGATCAAGCAATACCTGGAAAAAGGCGGCAACCTGCTGTGGCTGATCGATGATGAAATCAATTTGCACGGTTTGCAGCCGATTGCGGAATACCTCGGTTTGCAACTGACACCGGGCATGGTGGTGGACCTTTCTGCAACCCGTTATGGCGCGGATGCCAAGGTTGCATTTGCCAACCAGTATGGAGAGCATGCGATTACCAAGAATTTCATGCTGCGCACTTTGTTCCCCGAAGCGCGCATGATCCATGCCGAGGATTCCTATGAAAATGGCTGGAGGGTATCCAATCTGGTTGAAGTAGCACCCAATGGTTGGCTGGAAACCGGCAAAGTTGACGGCAATGTCAGTTTCGACAGCAAGAAAGATTTGCCTGGCCCAATCAATGTCGCGGTGGCATTGGAACGCAAATATGGCGAGAAAGGCCAGCGTGTGGTGGTGGTCGGCAACGGTAATTTCCTTGCCAATACCTTCCTTTCCAATGGCGGTAATCTCGACCTGGGACTGAATATCATCAACTGGCTTGCGGGTGATGATCGGCTGATCACCATCCAGCCCAAGCCATTGAAGGATGTGAATGTGGTGATTCCTGCCGAGGGTTGGGCCAACCTGCTGGCGCAGTTCGTCTTCATCGGTTTCAGCCGCATCCTGCCGCTGGCATTGATTGTGATTGGCGTGGTGATCTGGTGGAGGCGTCGCAAGGCATGAAGTCAAGATGGTTGGTCAACCTGGCGCTGCTGTTGGTAGTAGCCGGAATCGTGGCGTTTCTCTACCTGAAGCCGCAGGAGCATGAAGAGACTGATGCGGTGCATGAAGTCTCCAACCTCAAGCTGGCGGATTTTGACCGGGTCAGTATCGAGTTTCCTGCCAAGGCCCCCGTGGTGTTCGAGAAAAAGGATGGGTTCTGGTATTTGGTGCAGCCTTATGCTGCCCGTGCGGACCAGGTGACTGTGCAGCGGATTGTCTCAATCGTTGCGGCGCAGAGCCATGAGAAGCTCCCTGCTGACGATCCGGCGCGTTTTGGCCTGGATAACCCCAGGCTCAAGATCAAGCTCAATAATGAAGAGTTTGTGTTTGGACTCTACAATCCGGTGACTTCTGAACAATACGTGGCTTACAAGGATGCCGTATACCTGTTGTCGGGGTTGTATTCCGAGACAGCCAGCACTCAGTTGCTGGAAATGCTCGACAAGAATCCGCTGAAGCCGGGTGAGGAGATTGCCGGGTTTGATTTCTCGCGGCTGGAGCAATGGCAAGAAGTCCGCCTCCAGTTGGACAAGGGCGAGGATGGCAAATGGCAGGTATCTGTGCAAAATGCCAAGCCCAGCCAAGATGACATCAATGAATGGTTCGACGGCTATTGGACAAAAATACGGGCGCTTTCTGTCGAACCTTATACGCCTGACCGCAGGGCCGGTTATCCGACTTTCTCCCTCAAGCTCAAGGATGGCAAGCAGGTGCATTTTGAGAAACTGCAGGAATCGCCGCAGTTGATCCTGGGGCGTCCTGATGAAGGCATGCGCTACACTTTCCCTGCCGATATCGGGTTCACCATGCTCAATCCTCCTGTTGGGCTGGGCAAATAATCCTTCCAGGAAGATATGCCTGAATTACCAGAGGTTGAGGTCACGCGACGCGGGCTGGAACCCTTGGTAGGGGCCACCGTGGCGCAAGTTGTGATTCGCCAGCCTTCCATGCGCTGGCCTATTCCTTCCCATCTGCCGCAAACCTTGCAGGATGCCAGGCTGCTGGAGCTGGCGCGGCGCGGAAAATACCTGATTGCCCGTTTCGATAGCGGCTGCCTGATTTTGCACCTGGGCATGTCGGGGCGCTTGTGCCTGCTGGAGCATGCCGTGCCGCCCGAAAAGCACGACCACTTCGACCTGCAGTTTGCCGATGGCCGCATCATGCGCCTGCGCGACCCGCGCAGGTTTGGCGCGGTTCTGTGGGCGGGGCAGCAGCCGGAAACCCATAGCCTGCTCAATGTGCTCGGCCCCGAACCTCTGGATGCCGCATTCAATGGCGAATTCCTGTACCAGGCCATACGCCATCGCGCATCCCCAATTAAGACCGTCATCATGGACAGCCACCTGGTGGTGGGAGTCGGCAATATCTATGCGAGCGAATCCCTGTTCCGCGCCCGCATCCATCCGCAAACGCCCGCCAAAACGCTCAGCCTGGCGCAGTGCGAGCGGCTCGTCCAGGAGATCAAGGCGACCTTGCATGATGCCCTGCAAGCTGGAGGAAGCAGTCTGCGCGACTTTTTCGGCGCAGATGGCAATCCCGGCTATTTCCAGCAAACCTATTTCGTATATGCCCGGGCTGGCGAGCCATGCCGTATTTGCCACAGTCCGATCCAGGTCACCCGTCTGGGCCAGCGCTCCACCTTTTACTGCGCCTCCTGCCAGAAATAAACACTATTGCTGATGAAGCAACGCATCGGGGATTAGTCTGTTCGGACTATTTTTGAGTATATTCTTATTGCTTATCATGAAAATCCCTCAACCCCCGGAGAGTCATCATGAAAGCAATGATTGCGAATTTTGTACCTCTTGTTCTTGCAGCGGGAATGCTTGCGCCCTCCGCGCAAGCTGCAGAACCAACCTTGGCCGAAATCCTGCAAGGGATAGAAGCCAGCACCTGGAGCCAAGTGGATTACGATGATTTCATCAACGCAGGATGGAACCAGGTCGGCCAGCAACTGACTTTTACAATAGCGGCGGAGTATACTGCGCATGCGGCAATCCAGGAGTTCTGGCTGGATGCTACTTTCACTCCGGATATTCATGGATACGGCACTACCATCTTCATTGGTAGTGATGCACCCGGTGCAACATCGACGGTAACGCTGCAGAGTATAGCCAGCCGAGTTTTCTTCAATTCCAACCTTCCTGATCAGTACGCTCCGGGCGGTTCAGCGGGAGATCTACAGGTGTGGCAGAGCTCCAGCGGACGCTATGCATTGGCCTATGAGGACTGGATACATGAAGCGCCGGACTATAACGACTTCGTCGTCACTATTTCCGCAGTACCTGAACCTGAAAGCGCAGTCATGCTGATGATAGGACTGGCATTAATAGGGATGTTCGGGCGGCGCAAGCATCCTGTCTGATTTACCGCTCGCGGATATCCAAAGGCTCGCAAGAGCCTTTTTTATTGCCTGCCTTTTGAAAAGATTATTCGGAAATATATACATGTAAGTATTTTCAAAACATATGCTTGTGTATGAGCCAGCACTATTCTTACCTTACAGAAAATTAAATCCATATTTGCATCCAGGGTAATTCCCAGGCTGAATCTTTCAATGCTAGGCACGTGAATTATTCTGAAAATCGTTGCGAAAAATCAATCCAGTCGGCATACTTGATATATACAGAGCTGTATATATCAAGATAATTCACGACAGAGGTAAAGAATGGCAAGCACGGCAACGGAAAGTCAGCTGGCGGACTGGAGAATTCGGGCCCTGAAGCTGGAGGAAGAAGTGAAGGGCGTGATCCTGGGGCAGGACACTGCCATCCGCCTCATCAATATAGCAATCTTCGCGCGTGGGCACGTCATGCTGGAAGGCGGCGTCGGCGTTGGCAAGACTACCTTGCTGCAATCGGTTGCACGCGGGATCGGTGGTGCTTATGAACGTGTCGAAGGTACAGTGGACCTGATGCCGAACGACCTCGTCTACCATACTTTTCTTGGGCCGGACGGCCGTCCGCAGATTGACGAAGGCCCGCTGCTGCGTGCCGGGGAGAACCTGTCGGTGTTCTTCTTCAACGAAATCAACCGCGCCCGCCCACAAGTGCATGCCTTGATGCTGCGCGTGATGGCGGAGCGCCATCTGCATGCCTTCAAGCGCGAATATCGCCTGCCGCATATGGTGGTGTTCGCCGACCGCAACCAGGTGGAGAAGAACGAAACCTTTGAAATTCCCTCCGCAGCGCGCGACCGCTTCATGATGGAAATCCCCATCAATGTGCCCGAGGACATCGCCCTGCGCAAATCGCTGGTGTTCGACACGCGCTTCCAGCATGCGGAACAACTGACGCGCAAGGTGGAATCCGGCCTGCTGCCGTTCGATATGCTCAATGATTTCTCCGATGTGGTGCAAAACCACGTGCAGGCTTCCGCCGTGCTTGAGGATTACGTGATCGCCCTGTGGGATGCGACGCAAAGGCCGCAGGATTTCGGCATCGCGCTCGAAGGAGTGGATATGCAGCGCCTGATCCAGGCCGGCGCTAGCCCGCGCGGCATGGGCATGCTGCTCAAGGCGGCCCGCGTGCACGCCTGGCTCATGGATCGCGAATACCTTTATCCTGAGGATATTCACGCCGTGTTCCACGAGGTGATCGCGCACCGGCTGGTGTTCAACTCCATGTACGAAAGCCGCCGCACCATGCTTGCACGTGAGCTGACGGCCAAAATCCTGCAAACCGTGGCGGTGCCTGCCTGAGCGCGGTTCAAGTCATGTTGCCAGCCTATATCAAGCCGTTCTCCTACCAGATTCCCTGGAAAGCCTCCAGTGTGCATGCGGGCGACCATCAGGGGATGCAGCGCGGGTTGGGCGTCGAATACAAGGGTAATACCTCTCTGCTGGATTATCCCGACCCGCGCCGCATGGATCTGCGCCAGACCCTGCGCGACCCTTATGAGCAGGTGCAGGTGCGTCTGTTCCACCAGGATTCGATCACGCCGGTCTATGCCGTGTGCGACCTCTCCAGCTCCATGCAGTACAAGGGCGCGCGCCGCAAGATGGAGCTGGTGCAGGAGGTGGCGGCCTCGGTCGCCTATTCGGTGTCCGAAGAAAACGACGTCTTCAGCCTGATCGGCTACGACCAGCATGTGCTGGACGATTACGTGCTGCCGCTGAGCTACCAGGTGCACGAGGCGCTGGAGCGCATTGACGCTTTCACCAGGATAGAAACGCTGGGCCGCGGCTCGACGGGCATTCTCGAAGTAGCGCCGTTCCTGAGCCAGAACCGCGGGCTAGTGTTCTGGATATCGGATTTCCATATGCCGTTCGACACCATCATTCAGGCGATGAATATGTTTTCGCGGCACCAGGTCGTGCCTGTCGTGCTGTGGGAAGAGGAGGAATACCGCCGCCTGCCGCGCTTCGGCCTTGGCACCATGCTGGACCCGGAAACCGGACGCGACCGCACCATCTTCTTTCGCGAATCGGTACGCGCCAAATTCATCGCCGCATTCGAGCAGCGCCGCGCCGCGCTGGAAGACCTGTTCCTGGCCTTTGAAAGTCCGCCTCACTTCATCAGCGGAGTATTCGAGGCAGAGGCAATGACGCATTATTTCGAGAAATACCTGACATGAAAAAAGTGACGATGTTGTTCTGCATCAGCCTGCTGCATGGTGCGGCAGCCTTCGCAGCAGAACCCACTCTGGTGGCACTGGAGAATCCTCGCCTGGCGACAGGCATCCATATAGGCGATGTGCTGGAGCGCAAGCTGGCGGTCGAGGCTCCGTCGCCGTATGAACTGCCCAAGACAGCCCTGCCGCTCAAGGGCGAACGCATCAACGGCATGGAGCTGGTGAGTGTAACGCTGCAGAATCCGCAGAAATCCGGTGACAATCAAAGATATGAACTCACGCTGAAATATCAGGTGTTTGCCGCTGCCAGCAAGCCCGTGGTCATGCACTTGCCTGAAATAGCTTTGCCGTTGGCGGGAGGCGATGCCTCGGCTGAGATTCATGTGCCCACCTGGCATTTCTGGTATACGCCGCTTGCCTCGGGCGATATTCATACCGCCCGCAGCAATGCTCAGCCACAACGCAAGCCTGTGTTGCTGGATACCAACCCGCAGCAGCTGGCGGTCTCGCTGGCTGTGCTGCTCCTGGGTGTCGGCGGTTTGATCTATATCAATGCCGACCGGCGCTGGCTGCCCTGGATGGGCGGCAGCTTCGCCCAGGCTTACCGCAAGCTGCGCCGGTTGCCTGCTGCACAGGCCGGGGCGCATGCCCAGGCGCTGGGTTATTTGCATCAGGCGTTCAACTGCGTTCATGGGCAAACCTTGTTCCGCAGCCAGTTAGGCGAGTTTCTGGCGCAACATCCGCAATATCAGCCGCTGGGCGAGGAGATCGACCGTTTCTTCCAGCGTTCCGAAGCCTTGCTGTTCACGCGCGAACATGCAGATAGCGCTGTATTGGTTGGAGAGCTGCAACAGTTTTGCCGACGCTTGCGGAATTGTGAGCGGAGAGTCGCATGAATTTGTTGAATCCCTGGGCGTTATTGCTGCTGCCGTTGGCCTTGCTGCCTTTCTGGCTCCGCAGCCTGCAGGGGCAGCGCTATTCCTGGTTGGAAATGGTGCCGGAGGATACTTTTTCCGACAATATCGTGCTGCTGCTCAAGATCGTGACGTCCGCGATCATTGCATGTCTGGTGCTGGCGCTGGCTGCGCCGCAAGGCAGCGACAAGGTGGTGAACCGCATAGGCAAGGGCGCGCAGACCGTGATGGTGATCGACCGCAGCGTGAGCATGGATCATCCGTTTGCGGGCGACGCGACCAGCGGTCGCGCGGGTGAGATCAAATCTGGTGCGGCGCGGCGCCTGATTACGCAATTCATCGACTCCAGGCCGGATGACATGATGGGCGTGGTCGCGTTCACCAATTCCGCGCTGTATGGCGTCAAGATCACCGCCAATCGCGACGCCATCCATGCGGCCATCAATGCCGCCACCAGTTCTGGCATCAATCAGACCAATATCGGTGCCGGGCTAACCCAGGCTGCCAGCCTGTTCGACAGCATCCAGAGTTCCGGCTCGCGCGCCATCATCCTGCTGTCGGATGGGGCGGGCAAGCTTAGCCCGCGCGTCAAGGCCAGGATCGAAGAAGAGCTGAAGAGCAAGGACATCAAGCTGTATTGGATCGTGCTGCGCGAACCGGATGATGTGAGCATCTTCGGCGACCGCGTGTTCGAGGAAGGGCGCGGCCCTGCGGCGATCCAGCTCGACCAGTTCTTCAAGTCGCTCAAGATCACCTACAAGGCCTATGAAGCGGATAATCCGGTGGCTCTGCAGATGGCGATCCAGGATATCGACAACCGCGAGAAAAACACCATCCAGTATGCCGTGACCGTGCCGGGGCGCGATTATGCGCGCGATTTGATCATCGCCGCCCTGGTGCTAAGCCTGGGCATGTTCATCATCAAAAATTTCAGGGTAAAAGCATGGGAATCCGCATAAAAGGGCTGAACTTGCTGTTCGGGCTGTTGGCGATCGCCGGGCTGGCAGGCAGCATTCATGAGGGTAATGCGCTGTTGCAGCGCCATGACGTCAACCGCCAGATACAGGCAGGCGATCTGATCAGCCATGGCGCCTATGGATTCGAGCAGAAATTCATGGCGGCTTACAAGCTGGGTGAGGCCGGGGACTACAAGCATGCGCTGCAAAGTTACAGCCAATTGCTGGAAACTGGCCTGACTCCGCAGCAGCAATCGTTGGTGCAGTACAACATTGGTACCAACCTGTTGCAATCTGGCGTGAAACGGCGCTTAAACGACGACGGTAGCCTCAAGGAAGAGGCACAGTATGATTTGTCCCAGGCACAAATCGCCTATGAACAGGCCTTGAGGCTCGACCCCGGCTTCCGGCAGGCGAAGTTCAACCTTAGTCTGGTGCTGTTGGTGCAGCCCAATGGCATCGAGGGCCTGAAGAAAGAGCAGGAAGGCATGGAGCTGAGTAATATCCCCGTGGGGCTGCCATGAAGTACGGCACGAGGCTGCGCCGAGGCTGGCGTTGGGTCAGGGAGCATTATGAGTCCTTGCTGTACCTGCTGGTGGTCGCCTTGCTGTTACTCGCGATATTCAAGCCGGAAATCCAGCTCAAGCAGCGAGTACACAACTACCTGCTGCTGGCCGATGTCTCGCAGAGCATGAATGCCGAGGATGTCACCCTGAACGGCAAACCGGTGAGCCGCATGGTGTATATGCGCCACCTTATGCGCAAGCTGGTGGAGAACTCGCCTTGCGGCACCTATTTCAGCCTGGGCGTGTTTGCCGCAGAGGATGCGGCGCTGCTGATTTCCCCGTTGGAAACCTGCGCCAATTACGACATCATTGTCGATGCGATTGAGCATCTGGAATGGCGCATGTCCTGGCGCGGCAACAGCCGCATCAGCTTCGGCGTCAAGGGGGCCGCCAAGATATTCGACTCGCTCAATACGCCTGCGCGGCTGCTGTTCTTCACCGATGGTGACGAAGCGCCCAAGGTGAATGCCATTAACAAGCTCAAGCTCGACGACGTGCAGATCGGCGAGCATATCGTCTTCGTCGGCATCGGAGGTACTGAGGATGTCGCCATTCCACGTTACAACTCCAACAACAAGTGGGTAGGGTACTGGTCATCCGACACCAAGGAGAATTCGGCGGGCGCGGTCGGCGTGACCTATAACGATACCAGCAAGGACGATCCCGACCCGGAAGTGGCCTCGGCGGAATATGACCGCTATCTTTCCAAACTGGATGAGGATTACCTGAAAGAGTTGGCCGGGGAGATCAGCGGACAATATGTGCGTGGCGAGGATAGGCCTGATTTTTATGCCTTTGTGCAAAAGCAGAAACCGGTCGCCAGCTTCGTCACGGCTTATTCATTGCGCTGGGTGTATCTTGTGCTGGCACTGTTGTTAATCCTGGCTGGTTATTGGCCTTATGTTCGACAATGGCGCAGGTCAAAAACGGCCTGATACTATTTACCTTCTGAAACATTGGTAAGCACCAAGCATCAACCGGGAAGAGTAATTACATACGCCGTATGAGCCCTGCTGTGCATTTGTACTGAATTGGGGCGGCCAAACGCTGAAGAAATCTGCACTTGCACAGCGAGGCAAACAGTTTCAGACGTCGCCAAAAATCCTGCTCTGAATTTATACCTTTGCGACAGTCTGAAAGACACGGCAATGAAACAATGACGTAACGGTTTGGCAAGCAAAATGGCATGGTAATTTAAGAAGTCTTCCCAGGAACGAAATCAAAAGGTTAGATTTGACTGCTCTGAGGGGATGCAACCAGCAGCATTGCAAGTAGCATCAACTTTACGGGATTGCTACTTACTTATGTGATGCATGGGAATGTGCCGTATAGTCATGCAGATGGCTGAGGTGTTCATGATGTTGTTGCTGCGGCGCGATCTTTTGTGGCAGCAATGAGCCTGCCACCATGCCGATGAGACTGACGCCCAGGCCGATCAATTGCGGGGGAATCGCACCATCTTCGCCCACCAGCATTTCCACCAGTATCCAGGCCGTGATGCCACCGATGATGGCGGCCAGGGCGCCCTGGTTGGTTGCGCGTTTCCAGAACACGCCGAAGAACAGTGGCACGAAAGCGCCTGCCAGCGTGATCTTGTAGGCGGATTCCACCATATGGAAGATGGAAAGCTCGGTGTTCAATGCATAGAGCAGCACGCATCCGGCAAAGCCGACCAGGCTGAGGCGCATGATCTTGAGGAAGCCTCGGTCGCTCAAGTGCGGGAAGTAGCCGCGCACGATGTTCTCCGCAAATGAGATGGAAGGGGCTAGCAGCGTGGCCGAGGAGCAGCTCATGATCGCGGACAGTACGGCGCCAAAGAAAATCACCTGGGCGGCGATCGGCATGTGTTGCAACACTAGGGTGGGCAAGATGCGCTGCGAATCCTGATCGATCAGGTTGTTGAAAAAGACCGGGTCGATGATAGTGGCGGAGTAGGCGATGAACATTGGCACGAAGGTGAAGCAGAAGTAGATCGACGCGCCGAGTACGGATCCCCAGATGGCGACTTTGGCGCTCTTGGCGGAAGTGATGCGCTGGAATACGTCCTGTTGGGGGATGGAGCCCAGCATCATGGTCATCCAGGCGCCGATGAAGGTGACCCAGAGCCAGGGATCGGCGGGCGGAAAGAAATCGAGCTTGCCGGCAAGCCGCGCGTGTTCGATCACAGGTGTAACGCCGCCGGTCATGCCGGAGACCATGTAGGCAATGTAGAGCATGCCGCCGATGATGACGCCCATCTGCACGAAATCCAGAATGGCGACCGAGAGCATGCCGCCCAGTGTGGTGTAGGTAAGCACGATGGCGGTGCCGAGGATCATGCCGGCTTCTTCGCTTACAGCACCATCGGTGATGATATGGAAAATCAGGCCCAGCGCCTTGATCTGCGCGGCTACCCAGCCGAGGTAGGAGACGACGATGGCAATCGTGGTGAGCACTTCCACGGTGCGGTTGTAGCGCATGCGGTAGAAGTCGCCCAGGGTAATGATGTTGAGCTTGTAGAGCTTGGTGGCGAAAAAGAAGCCAGCGATGACCAGGCACAGGCTGGAGCCGAATGGGTCGGCGACGATGCCGGTCAGGCCGTCCTTGACGAAAGTGGCCGAGACGCCAAATACTGCTTCTGCGCCGAACCAGGTAGCGAACACAGTTGCCATGACCACTGGCATCGGCAAGTGACGGCCTGCGACAGCATAATCCTTGGTGGTTTTGACCCGGGTGGCGGCGAGCAGGCCGATGCTGATGGAAACCAGGACGTAGAGAATGACAAACCAGATCAGCACTGAAGCAGCCCTTTGCTATGAGATTGAGAAGCGGGTAAGTATCTTTGCCTTTTTCAGGGAAGCAGATTTTAGCAAAAACTTTTCCCGAGAGTGGGCTTAATCTCTAAAAATCAACAGGTTTGCGGCGAATATTCTGGCTGGAGGCTAGTGCTGGCTGAACCACCAGAGCAGCGCGATGGTGCTCTGCAACACGACCAGCAGGATCAATGCCACCGAGATCAGCTTCAGCCAGCGGGTCTGGCGCTGATGCTCGCGGACAAGATGTTGCAGTCCGACATTGGTGGGAGCGGTTTGCAGGTTGCGTTCAAGCTGTTGGTGGATCAGGCGCGGCATCTGCGGCAATATCTTGCCCCAGTAGGGCAGCTCTGACTTGAGGTTGTTCAGTGCGCTGCGCCAGCCTATCTGCTCGGACATCCAGCGCTCCAGATAGGGATGGGCGGTTTGCCACAGATCGAGATTGGCGTCGAGGTCGCGCCCCAGGCCTTCCACATTGAGCAGGGTTTTCTGCAGCATGGTGAGCTGGGGCTGGATTTCCACGCCGAAGCGGCGCGAGGTCTGGAACAGGCGCAGCAATACCTTGCCGAAGGAGATTTCCTTGAGCGGCTTGTCGAAGATCGGCTCGCACACGGCGCGGATGGCGGTCTCGAATTCGTCTATGGGCGTATCCTTGGGCGCCCAGCCGGATTCGATATGCGCGCGCGCCACTTCGCGGTAATCGCGACGGAAGAAGGCGAGGAAGTTGCGTGCGAGATATTGCTTGTCCTCATCGTTGAGCGTGCCCATGATGCCGAAATCGAGCGCGACATAGCGGCCGTCGTCCGCCACCTGCACATTGCCCGGATGCATGTCGGCATGGAAGAAGCCGTCACGGAACACCTGGGTAAAGAAGATTTCCACGCCGTCGCGCGATAGCTTGGGGATATCGACGCCGATCTCGCGCAAATGGTCCACCTGGCTGACCGGCGTGCTGGTCATGCGCTCCATCACCATCACCTGCTCGTGGCACCAGTCCCAATATACTTCAGGCACGATCAGCAGGCGCTTGTCGGCAAAGTTGCGCCCGAGCAGGCTGCAATTGGCGGCTTCCAGCATAAGGTCAAGTTCGCTGTGGATGTGGCGCGCGAATTCTGCAACCACTTCGCGCGGTCTGAGGCGCTTGCCATCCGCGGAGACTGTTTGCAATAACCAGGCCGCGCCATCGAGCAGCTTGAGGTCTTTCTCGATAACCTGCCCGATACCGGGGCGCAATATCTTGACGGCGACCTGTTTGCCATCAGGCAGTTCGGCGAAATGCACCTGCGCGACCGAGGCGCTGGCGATAGGTTGGACATCGAAGCTCTTGAATACTTCCAGCACCGGCCTGCCATAAACCTGATTCAGGATAATTTCTACATCTGCATAAGGGAAGGCGGGCACCCGGTCTTGCAGCTTGGCCAGCTCGTCCGCCAAGTCTAATGGAATTAAATCGCGCCGGGTGGAGAGCATCTGGCCGAACTTGACGAAGATCGGTCCCAGTGATTCCAGTGCCAGGCGCAGGCGCTCGCCGCGCGGGCGGGAAGTGTTGCGCCAGAACAGCAGGATGTTAACCGGGCGCTGCAGCCAGCGCAGGCGGGTATGGCCGAGGATAAATTCATCCAGCCCGAAACGTAGGGTGACAAAAACGATCTTGAGCAGGCGCAACCAATGCATGCGGGTTTTTCCTCAATGCTCCGCCTGCAGGCGGTCTTTCAGTTTGTGGATGCGCTTCGCGAGGCGTTGCGTGTCTTCCTGCAGGGTGTCCACATCCTGGATGAATTGTTCGACATGGCGTTTTTTTGCAATCAATGGCTGCTCTTCCTGCCAATATTCCGCAAACATGCCGGCGATGTTGGCCGCCTGATGCTTGACCTGGGAAACAGCGGCGCGCCCACGGCGGACGATTTCATGCGCCGGGATATCGCCGACGATATGGCTCAAGTCCTCTTCATATTCCCATGACATGCCTTGCAGCACTTTGGCGAGCGCCGTTGCGAATTCGGTATCGCCGGTAATGGCGGCGGAGGTGTTGGCACGCTCGTCACCAGCCAGGATGCGCAATGCGACGGATGGCGGCACTGTGATCGTGGCGTCTGCGATAGCTGTTTCGCCCGCGATGGCCAGACCGCCATCTTCAAGCACTACTACAGTGGCGCTAAGTGGCGGCAGGGCAAGGTGGGCGTGCTTGCCTGCAAAGGGTTGCAATTGTTCAGCAGCCCAGCTGTTCTGGGTCAGCAGGTGGTTAAGCAGGCGGGTCAATAACGGTTTGAGCATGGCAGTTTCTGTTTATGCGAAATGATAAGCAGGACTAGGCCTTCCAGCCCTTGTGCAGCGCGACGACCCCGGCAGCCAGGTTGTAGTAGTCCACCTTGCTCAGGCCCGCGTCCAGCATCATCTGCCTCAGCGTTTCCTGGTCGGGGTGCATGCGGATGGATTCGGCTAGGTAGCGGTAGCTGTCGGCATCGTTGGCAAGCAGCTTGCCCATGATGGGCAGTAATTTGAAGGAATATGCATCATAGATGGGCGCCAGCGGTTTCCATACCTGGGAGAATTCCAGCACCAGCAACCGCCCGCCTGGCTGGAGTACGCGCTGCATCTCAGCCAGCGCCTTGTCCTTGTGCGTCATGTTGCGCAGGCCGAAGGCTACAATCACGCAGTTAAAGTATTGGTCGGGGAAAGGCAGCTTCTCCGCATCGCATTGCAAAGCAGGCACGGTTTTGCCATCGTCCATGAGCCGGTCGCGCCCGACTGCCAGCATGGAGGCGTTGATATCGGTCAGGATCACTTCTCCAGTAGGGCCGACCTTATTGGAGAACAGTCGGGAAAGGTCGCCGCTGCCGCCTGCCACGTCCAGCACGCGGTCGCCGGGCCTGACACCGCTCACCTCGACCGTGAAGCGTTTCCAGGCGCGGTGCAGGCCAGCTGACATCACATCATTCATGAGGTCGTATTTGCGGGCGACAGAGTGGAATACTTCCCCGACCTTGCGGGCTTTTTCGCTTTCGTTGACGGTTTCAAAACCAAAATGTGTCTTAGCGTCGTCGCTCATCTGTCTGCCTTGTTCAATTTTCTGTATCGCGGCTTGCACCAGCCTCGGCGAGCTTGTCCAGATAGGTCTGCCACATCGCATCGTGCTGTTGCAGCAATGTATAGAGGTAATCCCATGAGTAAAGCCCGGTATTGTGGCCGTCGCTGAAAGTCAATCTCACGGCGTAATTGCCGATAGGTTCGATATCGGTGATATTCACATCGCGCTTGCCGGTCTGTAGTACTTCCTTGCCATGTCCGTGGACCTCGGCGGAAGGAGAGTGCACGCGCAGGAATTCGCACGAGAGCAGGCCGCTGGCGCCGTTGTCGAAAGTAATTTCCAGTGCGCGGGAAACCTGGTGCAGGCGGATATCGGTAGGGTGAGGAGTTTCTGGACTCAAGCCATTCATGTTGCCAAATGCCGGAATTTGCTCAAAAAAGGGATGATAGCAGAATGTGCCGACAGGCTTCAAAATACCGTCACCATGCGCATGCATGATCCTATTGCTGCGTGATGAGATTGGTATGGTTTAGGCGGCTGATTTATTTATATATTTAAATAACCATGCTAGAGTAGCAAGAAAATAAACAGCATCGGGGGGTGCTATGGCGAACAGGCTCGAACATCATTTCCAGGCGTACGCGGAATGGCGCAAGGCATTGGTAGAAACCATCTGTGATTATCGCAACTGGTTGAATGAGCAGGAGCTCAATGATGCGCAGATCGACCTGCGCCTGCAGCAACTGCTGGAGCGCCTGCGCGAGGATAAGCTCAATGTGGCGTTTGTCGCGGAGTTTTCGCGCGGCAAGACCGAGTTGATCAACTCCATCTTTTTCTCGGACTATGGTCAGCGGTTGTTACCTTCCAGCGCAGGCCGCACCACCATGTGTCCCACAGAACTGTTGTACGACCCCTCGAAGCCAACCTCCCTGCAGCTATTGCCGATAGAAACCCGCACCTCGGATGCGACCACCACCGAGTACAAGCGTTACCCTGAAGAGTGGACCATCTTGCCATTCGATGTGAGCGACCGCGATAACATGGTCGATGTCTTCAAGGAAGTAAGTCGCACCAAGAGTGTTTCGCTGGAAGAGGCCGAGCGTTATGGGCTGTTTGATACCAGCAGCACGGATGATGCGCTGGCGGTCAATGCGGATGGCACGGTGGATATTCCCTGCTGGCGCTATGCGGTGATCAATTTCCCCCACCCGCTCCTGGAGCAGGGGCTGGTTATTCTTGATACGCCTGGCCTCAACGCGATTGGTACCGAGCCGGAGCTTACCCTCAACATGCTGCCGAATGCGCATGCATTGCTCTTCATTCTCTCGGCCGATACCGGCGTGACCAAGTCGGAGATCGACGTCTGGCGCCAATACATCAGCGGCACGCGCTGGAAGCAGAAAGGCAGGTTAGCTGTCCTGAACAAGATAGACGGCTTGTGGGATGAGCTACGCAATGAAGCTGAAATCAGCCGTGAAATTGCCAAGCAGATTCAGACCAGCGCTGATTTGCTGGGGCTGGAGCAAAACCAGATTTTCCCGATTTCCGCACAAAAAGGCCTATTGGCCAGGATTGCAGGCGATGAAGCCCTGCTGGAGCGCAGCGGCTTGCCTGTCCTGGAAAAGGCATTATCGGAAGAACTGATACCTTCCAAGCGCGAAATCGTGCGCGACAACACCAAGAGTGAAATTGACGACTTGGTCAAAAGCTCAAGCAACCTGCTGGACGCCCGCTTGGCCAGCCTCAATGAGCAACTCGACGAGTTGCGCGGCCTGCGCGGCAAGAATGAGGATGTCATCGAGCACATGATGAACAAGGTCAAGGTGGACAAGGAAATCTTCGAGAAAGGCTTGCAGCGCTTCCAGGCCTTGCGCAGCGTTTTCTCCCAGCAGACCAATAAGCTCTTTACCCTGCTTGGCATGGAGACCTTGCGTGTGCAGGTAACCAATACCCGTAGCACGATGATCAATGCCAATTTCACCAAGAGCATACGTACCGCCATGGACAGCTTCTTTGCCGACCTGCGTGATCGCCTCGTCAAGTCTGATGCGCAGGTGGATGAAATCAAGCGCATGATGGATGCGATGTACGAGAAATTTGCGGAGGAGCACGGTTTGCGCAAGGCGGAGCCGCCAGCATTTTCCACTTTGCGCTACCAGAAGGAGCTGGGCAAGCTGGAGCGGGCATATCGTGAGCAATTCAACACGACATTGAACATGCTCACGAACGAAAAGATGACGTTGACGTCTAAGTTTTTTGAGACACTGGCTAGCCGTGTGATCCATGTCTATGAAGTGGCCAATCGTGATGTCGAGAACTGGCTGAAAGCTGTGATCGCTCCGATGGAATCGCAGGTGCGGGAACACCAGTTGCAACTGCGCCGCCGCCTGGAAAGCATCAAGCGCATCTACAAGGCGACTGATACGCTGGAAGGCCGCATTGGTGAGCTGGAAGCCATAGAGAAGAATATCTTGGGACAGATGGCTGATCTTAAGATATTGCGCCAACATATGCATAATGCATTGATTTTTGAAAATAAACTGGAGGTGGAAGCTGCATGAGCCTTGGCGTCCTGTTGTTGCAACTTGGCTTGACGTTTGTATTTGTCGGATTTGCGGCAGCGGGGGTGTTGTGGGCCATCAAAAGCGGTCAGTATGATGACCTTGAAGGGCCAGCACAGCGTATCCTGATGGATGACGATGATCCCATGATTCCATTTAACCACTTGAAGAATGGGGCTAATCAGAATAAAATCCCCAAATAACTTGCTAGGAGATTTGTGTGGCTGATACCAATAACCCAGAGGGCATCAAAGGCCTCTTTACTTTCCAGAATCTTCCCCTCACCATTACCATTGGCTTGATCATTATGGCTTGGTTAAGCATATTTTCAGTCATATTGTTTGCCTGAGCGCGAACAGAGCAATAAAAAAGGCTGCCACTGGCAGCCTTTTTTATTGCTCTGTGTTTTATCACTTAGTCCTGAGACAAGAACCCCTTCATCTGCTTCATTGCCTTCTGCTCGATCTGGCGGATGCGTTCCGCAGATACGCCAAACTCTGCGGCAAGGTCATGCAGGGTGGCATTACTGTCTTCTTGCAACCAGCGGGCCTCGACGATACGGCGGCTGCGATCATCCAGCTTTGCCAACGCAGTGGAAAGTCCGGTGGTATGCAGGTGTTCCGTTTCCTGCTCTACCAGAATTTCAGAAGGCTCTGCATGTGCCGCCTGCAGATAGGAAATCGGGCTGAACACATCCTCGCCATCATCGTCGGAGTTGCCTTCCAGCGATATTTCATGGCCGAACATGCGGGATTCCATTTCCAGCACTTCTTCCGGCTTGACGTTCAGCTCGCGGGCGATATGCGCGATTTCATCAGGTTGCAGGCTGGCGGAAAGGCCGCTTTTCATGCTGCGCAGGTTGAAGAACAGCTTACGCTGTGCCTTGGTGGTGGCTACTTTGACCAAACGCCAGTTGCGCACGATGTATTCATGAATCTCTGCCTTGATCCAGTGCATGGCAAAGGAAACCAGACGCACGCCGCGCTCGGGATCAAAGCGGCGCACAGCTTTCATTAGGCCGATGTTGCCTTCTTGGATCAGGTCGGATTGCGGTAGGCCGTAACCGGAATAATGCCGCGCGATACTGGCCACCAGGCGCAGATGGGAAACCACCAGCGACTTGGCTGCTTCCACATCATTATGTTGTTGGAGTCGGGTAGCCAAGGAGTGTTCTTCTTCTGCGCTCAATATAGGAAAACTCTTGATCGCACGCATGTACTGATCAAGGCTGTCGAAAGACGATACTGCAGGTAATGTCATGGTGTCGGCCATCTATGATCCCTTCCTCATGAAAACGATTCTAGCACTCATCGTTGGAGAGTGCTAGCGCCAAAAAGTTTCGGCAATGGACAGAAAATGTTGCCTATCTTTGGGTAGTTCCCAAAAAAGATATTGTCATGTTCCTGTCATGAAAATGAATTAATTTGCGGAGGGATGGTGCTCAGGGTGAGTGTCGGATTCGATTAGGAGTTGATCATGAAAACGCATATGTACCAGATGGATTATTTGAACAAGGCTGGAGAGCTAAGCGAGAAGAAAACTGAACGCTTGTTGTCCCGTATGGGAGCACAGTTGCATGCCCAGTTGGTGAATGAGGGATATTCCCTACGGGAAATTCTGGCTATCCAGTTGCAGATTGAGGATGAGCAGTTGAAGGAATGGCGCGCGCGCATGATGCAGGTACGCCAACAGGAGCTTCAATGGCAAGGAAGAGAAATCCCTGTGGCTGAGCAGATATTTGTCAATTGAACGTGCAAGTGACCGGTAAGGTGCATTAAAGACGTAATGTGATGATTTAGGGAAATAAATGCGTCTCCTTATAGAGACACTTTTTTATCTATATAAAACAGCATGTTGAGATTTGAAATCTAGTGGTGCAGTTATGGTTATGTCTCATTTTTGAGACATAACCAAAGTAAATGAATTTCAATCTCTTTATTTAATTAATAATAATATCAATTGGTTATGGATGCTGGCATGGAGAGTGCTTAATTAAAAGCACGAAGTGCCAGCGTCTTGACTGGTTACTTTTTAGAGTCCAAGCCATTCCCCCCTGGTGGACGACTCGAACTCTAGCGCCGGGCTTCTTGCCCGGCGTTTTCATTTTCACTTCGTTATCATCATTAACATCCGATAAAACATTATTTGAACGGAATAAGCGAAGCATTCCAGTATCTACTCTATCAAGAAGGCAGACTTATCTTGATTGTGTGCTCTATTTATCGCGCAGTGGTGTCAGCAGGCCGGAAAGGCCATTATGGTCCAGCTCCTGCATCAAGGCCAGCAAGCGGCCCAGTTCTCCAGAGGGGAAGCCCTCGCGCGCGAACCAGTTGAGATAATGTCCGGGCAGGTCGGCGATCAGCCGTCCTTTGTATTTGCCGAAAGGCATGGTGCGCGTGACCAGCAGCTCAAGGTCTTGAGGCTGCATGCTTATTCCTTGACCAGGCTGGCGAGCAGAGCCATGGCGGAGGGTATGTCAGGAGCCCCCAGTTTTGTAGTGCAGCAAACGCCTTCCAGCGCGGCGTGGGCGCGAATCAACGCCAGTATTTCCTCCAATGGTAGCTCGGACGCGGAGAGTAACTCTTTCTTGGCGCTGAGTTCGAAAGCCTGTCCTGTGGCATCTATCAGGGTTGCTGGCGTGGGAATACTGTACTGCCATGTGTGGAATCCCTCTGCATCAGGGATATATTCCAGTTCGGCGTCCCCATGATGCCGGATCAGCGCAGGCCATTGTGGAGTAGTGAATGTCATGTCAATTGTTCAGTGACCAGAGTGAGTTTCAAATAAGGAGTTGAGAATATCTACCTGTGGATATGCTGGCCTTGTGATGACTGGAACGATACCATAACGCCTTTTGCTCCAGGTCATGGAGCATGATTCCCAAACGCCACCAGGCACAATTGATGAAAGCGTAACAATGAGCAAGATCGTGATTGAAAGCAAGCCCTCCACCACACGTTTGGAGACGCTCGGCGTCAGTAAATGGCCAACCTGGACCAAGGAAGTCTCCATATTTCCCTGGGTGTTCCCTGAACAGGAAATTGCTTATATCTTGGAAGGCGAGGTAGTGATTACCCCTAACGACGGTAGCGCTCCGGTAACTTTCCGCAAGGGCGACCTTGTAACCTTCCCCGCAGGCATGCGCTGCACCTGGGAAGTAAAGCAGCCGCTACATAAGCATTACCAACTGGATGGCACCGTGGTGGGCCGCATTTATCGCCGTATCAAGTTATTCTTTACTCGTTAAATTTACGCTGGCACGGTGATGGAGAGCGGGAAGGTGCAGCGCACGCATAACCCGCCATCTGTGCAGTTGCTGAGCGAGATGCTTCCTTGGTGTTGCTCGATGGCGCGCTTGGCTATGGCCAAGCCCAGGCCATAGCCAACCTGCTCCGAGTGGCTTGTGCCATGGACGCGGTAGAAGGGCTGGAAAACCGATTCCAGTTCAGTTTCCGGCAAGCCAGGGCCGTGGTCGCGGACTTCCACCACCAGGGATTGCTCATTCTTGGCCATTGACACCTCAATGGCTTCACCCGCGCGATTATATTTAAGCGCATTGCGAATAATGTTTTCAAAGGCGCGGCGCAGCAGTTCATCATGGCCACGCAGCAGCACTTCACTTTCAGCGTGAAATTGGATATTGCTGCCAACTGCCTGGGCTTCGAAATTGGCATCCTGCACAATTGTTGCCAGTAAATCATTCAGGTTGAGCTTTTCACTGCTTTCGCTGCTGATGCCTGACTCCAATCGCGATAGCGTCAGCATCTGGCCTAGCAGCTCATCCAGTCTTTCGGTTTCGCGCTCGATGCGATCCAAGGCGGAAGCCAGCTTGTCTGGCTGCTGTTGCGCTAGTCCTACGGCTAGGCGCATACGGGCCACCGGCGAGCGTAGCTCGTGCGAGACATCATGCAAGAGCAGGCGCTGCGCATCCAACAGGGTTTGCAGACGAGTAGCCATGTAGTCGAAATCTTCGCCGAGTTCTGTCAGTTCATCGTTGCGGCCATTCAGTTCAGGGCTGACGCGCGCGCTCAGGTCTCCCTCGGCAAGCTTGCGGCTAGCCTTGCGCAACAGCTTGATTGGGCGGCTCAGGTAGAGTGCAAACCCGGCGCTGAAGAGCAGGCTGGCAAGTAGCGCGATGAATATCTGTAGTTGCAGGCTGTAGCGAGGGCGGGGTGGCCCGGCGGAATCTGCGCTGGTAGCCGGGATAAAGAGAATGTATTGATTGCCGTCACTGGCCTGTACGCGACGCACGCTGGGGATGGGCGGTGAGTGATCCAGTGCCTTGATCGCCTGTTGCAAGGTCTCCGGCGGAACGGTGCGGCCGAGGAGATCCTGCTGTTGCTGGTTGATCACCAATACAGTCGGTGTCCGATGTCCAGGCCAGTTGTCGAACAATCCTCTCGCTCCGGCTTCCCCGCCGTACTCCAGGGCATTGGCAGTGATGCCGACCACGAAATCGGCCCTGCGATCCTGCAGAAATCCATCATCCCCCACGGGAGATTTTTCATTGAGGTAAATGGCGCCGCCGACCCCGGCTACTGTTACCAGCAGGGTCAGGGAGAAGCCGAGAAATATTTTCCAGAATAGCTTGCCCATGGAATTGTCCGTTTGATCCTTTATCTTTAGCCTGCAATGAACTGGTAACCCACGCCACGCACGGTCTGGATGGGGGAGCGGCCGTCGTCCAGCGGCCCCAGCTTCTGGCGCAGGTTGCTGACATGCACGTCTACGCTGCGGTCATAGCGGGTTTCCGGCCGCCCCAGCGCCTGGGTGAAGAGGTCGGCCTTGCTGACCACGCGGCCCGCATTGCGGGCGAGCACTTCCAGCAGGGCATATTCGCTGGAAGTGATGTCCAACGGCTGGCCCTTCCATTCAATAATGCGTTCAGAAGGGTAGATGGCGATCTTGCCCACGCGGGTGATGTTGGAGGTGTTCTGGCTTTGCAGCGCTTCATCACGCACCGCGACGCGACGTTGGATAGCGCGCAGGCGCGCTACCAGCTCGCGCGGGTTGAATGGCTTGGAGAGATAGTCGTCTGCTCCCAGCTCCAGTCCCACGATACGGTCGATCTCGTCACCCTTGGCGGTCAGCATGATGACCGGTATCTGGCTGCTGGCGCGGATCAGCCGCAAGGTATCGAAACCATTGAAACGCGGCATCATGACATCCAGGACGACCAAGTCATATTCGCCGGACAGCGCAAGGCGCGCGCCTGTTTCCCCATCGTGGGCAATCGACAGGTTGAAGTCTTCCGCTTCCAGATATTCTCCCATCATCTGGCAGAGTTCGACATCATCATCAATGAGCAAGAGACGCAGCACGTGGTTTACCTTTCACTTTTTTCCTGATGTTGCAGACTGCATTTTGCCGCAGGCTGGGAGGATGAATCCGGCATCTTACAAACTTTTACCCACCATTACACCGATTTGACCGAAGCCAACAAACATTTCACGGTGATTTGAATCATAGTATGCAGACAAGCTTGATTTGTCTTTTATCACCAACCCACATCAATACAAGGAATCTTTATAAATGATTAAGTCACGTAAATTACTGGTTTCCACCTTAGTCCTGGCTTCTTCCCTCATTGCCATGAGTGGTGTCACCTCTTATGCAGCCTCGGGCCATGATGGCGAAAAGTGCAAGGGAGACAAAAAACATGCGAGATTCAGCGGGCACCATGGTTTTTCTGAAGGACGTTTCCTGGAGCATAAGCTAGGCAAGCTCAATCTGAGTGAAGACCAGCAAGCCAAGGTTAAGCAGATCGTTGAAAAGCAGAAGCCGTTGTTTGCAGAAAAGCGTCAGGCATTGCAGACTTCATTCAAGGCGCTGGCTTCAGCGACCGCAACTGACCAATATGACCAGAAAAAGGTAGAGGCGCTGGCAGGGGAGCAGGCTAAGTTGCAGGCGGATTTGCTGGTGTTGCGCAGCAATGCCATGCATGAAGTGTATCAGGTGCTGACGCCGGAACAGAAGCAGAAATGGGGTGAGTTTCAGAACAAGGACCGATCCAAACGCCATGACAAGGCCTAAGCAGGCTGCGTGATCAAGCCCTGTTATTTGGTTATATCAGGCAAATAAAAAGCCCGGTTTGCAGCCGGGCTTTTTCATGCTTGCAAATGGCTTGTCTCAATGGAGATATTCCCTGATGGCAGTCGATACCAGCGGATGCAGTCCGCTTTCTGCTTGGTCATGGTCAGCGAGATGCTGCATGATCTGTTGCCGCATTTGCGGTGCCCAGAAGCGTTGCAAGTGGTTTGCAATCTCTTTTTTTGCTTCTTCCTGATTGGGATAGGAGAGAAAAAATTGTCCGATCTGGTTTGCCATGGTGACCAGGTGCGTGATATTCATGCTCATGCCAACTCCTTGTGTAACAAACGTTCTGCGCCGCTGTAAACGACGTGCTGCTCCTTGCGCGCAAACCCGACCAGCGTTAGGCCGCAGCCTGTTGCCATGCGGATGGCCAGCCCGGTGGGAGCAGAAATGGCTACCAGCATGGGAATATCTGCGCTGGCAGTTTTCTGCACCATTTCGTAGCTGGCCCGGCTCGAGGTCAGGACGAAGCCCTCGTGAGGCAACTGTTGCCGCGTGATGGCGCCAATCAGCTTGTCCAGCGCATTGTGGCGGCCTACATCTTCCCGCACCAGCAATACCTTGCCATTGACGTCAGCCCAGGCTGACGCATGCGTGGCGCCTGTCCGTCCTTGCAGGGCTTGCTGCGTTTGCAATTCCCTTTGCGCGCGATAGATGGCATCGGCGTCAAAGGTAATCTCAGGCCCTTGTATGCGGCGGGGCATCCTGATGGCCTGCTCCAGGCTTTCCGATCCGCATAGGCCGCAACCCGTGCGCCCGGCCATGCTACGCCTGCGCTCCTTCAGGTGGACGAAGTGTTCGGTAGCGATTTCCATCTGCAACTCGATACCGTTGACCCGCTCGACGATTTCAATGTCATAAAGGTCGCTAGATTTGGACAATATGCCTTCGCAAAGCGAAAAACCCAGCGCGAAATCCGTGAGGTTATCCGGGGTCGCCAGCATGACGGCATGCGAGATGCCGTTGTAGATCATGGCAATCGGGACTTCTTCTGCAACCTGGTCCTGTCGCTCCCGTAGCTCGCCGTGCTCGTATTTGAGCACGGTTACGCAACTATCGGTGGTATCTGGCGCTATCAAGAGTTCTGCTGTTTTCATCCTTATTCCGTGTGGGCTTCATGATGATGATGGACTAGGGAGATCTGGTCGTGGCTGAATTTTTGGTATTTTTGCTGCCATTCCGACATTTGCGATACGCGGTTGACCTGTACGGCAGTCACCTTGAATTCAGGACAATTGGTTGCCCAGTCCGAGTTATCGGTCGTAATGACATTGGTGCCTGAACCCGGATGGTGGAAGGTCGTGTACACCACACCAGGCTGCACGCGTTCTGTGACCTTCGCCCTCAGTACGGTGTCGCCGGCGCGGCTTGTGACACCGACCCAATCCTTGTCCTTGATACCGCGATCCTCTGCGTCCTGTGGGTGGATTTCCAGCACATCTTCAGGGTGCCAGGCGACATTATCGGTACGGCGCGTCTGAGCGCCAACATTGTACTGCGAGAGTATACGACCAGTAGTGAGGATGAGCGGATACTTGCCGTTCACTTTTTCCGAAGTCGGCACATATTCGGTGATCATGAAACGGCCCTTGCCGCGGACAAATTCATCGACGTGCATGATCGGTGTGCCGTCGGGATGATCCTCGTTGCATGGCCACTGGATGCTGCCCATTTCTTCCAGTCGCTTGAAGCTGACGCCATGGAAGGTAGGGGTCAGGCGCGCAATTTCATCCAGGATTTCCGAAGCATGATTATATTTCATGGGGTAACCCAGCGCTTCGGACAGCATGACGGTGATTTCCCAATCCTCGTAGCCGTTCTTTGGCGTCATGACACGGCGCACGGGCGAGATGCGGCGCTCGGCGTTGGTGAATGTTCCGCTTTTCTCAAGGAAGGAGCAGCCGGGCAGGAACACGTGGGCGTACATCGCGGTTTCGTTGAGGAACAAATCCTGGACGATGACGCATTCCATGGAAGCGAGCGCCTTGGTGACGTGCTGGGTGTTGGGGTCGGATTGCGCGATGTCCTCCCCTTCGCAATAGAGCGCCTTGAAGCTGCCGTCAATGGCAAAGTCCAGCATATTGGGAATGCGCAGGCCGGGTTCAGGATCCAGCGTCTTACCCCATGCTGCCTCGAACTGGGCGCGGGTGGCATTATCCGACACATGGCGGTAGCCGGGGAACTCGTGCGGGAAGGAGCCCATGTCGCAGGAACCCTGGACGTTGTTCTGGCCGCGCAATGGGTTGACGCCTACGCCTTCGCGCCCGATATTGCCGGTCGCCATGGCCAGGTTGGCAATCCCCATCACCGCGGTGGAGCCTTGGCTGTGCTCGGTCACGCCCAGGCCATAATAGATTGCGGCATTGCCGCCGGTAGCGAACAGGCGGGCGGCAGCGCGGACATCGGCAGCAGGCACACCGGTGGCTGCTTCCATCGCTTCGGGGGAATGCTCCGGCTGCGCGACGAATTCACTCCAGTACTGGAAGGATTCATCATCACAACGTTCCCGGACAAATGTTTCGTCAACCAGGCCTTCTGTCACGACTACATGCGCCATTGAGGTAATCATTGCGACATTGGTGCCGGGGCGCAGCTTGAGGTGGTAATCCGCCTTGAAATGTGGGCCGGATACCAGGTCGATGGCGCGTGGGTCGATAATGATGAGCTTGGCACCCTGGCGCAGGCGTCGCTTCATTTGCGAGCCGAAAACAGGGTGGCCATCGGTCGGGTTGGCGCCCATGACCATGATTACGTCGGATTTCATGACGGAATCAAATGTCTGGGTGCCCGCGGATTCACCCATGGTCTGCTTGAGGCCATAGCCGGTGGGCGAGTGGCAGACGCGGGCGCAGGTGTCCACATTGTTGTTGCCGAATGCTGCACGTACCAGTTTCTGCACCAGGTAGGTTTCTTCATTGGTGCAGCGGGATGAGGTAATGCCGCCGATGGAGTTGCGGCCATATTTGGCCTGGATGCGCTTGAGCTCGCTGGCAGCGTAGCTGATGGCTTCCTCCCAGCTGACTTCCTGCCATGGGTCGTGGATGCTCTTGCGGATCATGGGTGTTGTGATGCGGTCGCGGTGGGTAGCGTAACCCCAGGCGAAGCGGCCCTTGACGCAGGAGTGGCCATGGTTGGCGCCGCCATTCTTGTCCGGCACCATGCGCACTACCTGTTCACCCTTCATCTCGGCGCGGAACGAGCAACCGACGCCGCAGTAGGCGCAGGTGGTGATGACGCTGTGCTCGGGCTGACCATGGTCAACCACGGTTTTTTCTATCAGGGTCGCAGTGGGGCAAGCTTGCACGCAGGCGCCACAGGAAACACATTCCGAGTCGAGAAAATTGCCGAAGTTGCCCGCTGCTACCTTGGAATCAAAACCTCTGGATTGAATGGTGAGCGCGAACGTGCCCTGGGTTTCTTCGCAGGCCCGGACGCAACGCGAGCAGACGATGCACTTGGACGGTTCGAACTGGAAATAGGGATTGGATATGTCCTTGGGCGCATCAAAGTGGTTTGCGCCTTCGTAACCATAACGTACTTCGCGCAGCCCCACGGCGCCAGCCATGTCCTGCAGTTCGCAATCGCCGTTCGCCGAGCAGGTAAGGCAATCGAGCGGGTGGTCGGAGATATATAGCTCCATCACGCCCCGGCGGATATCAGCGAGTTTTGGCGTCTGGGTGCGCACCTTGAGGCCTTGGTCCACTGGTGTGGTACAAGAGGCGGGATAGCCGCGCCTGCCTTCGATCTCGACAAGACAAAGCCGGCAGGAGCCGAATGGCTCCAGGCTATCTGTGGCGCAAAGTTTTGGAACGCTGATACCAGCTTCCATGGCGGCACGCATGATAGAAGTACCCTTGGCGACTGTCACTTCTATGCCGTCAATTTCCAGCGTAACCTCTTCTGTAGCTGCGCTGATTGGGGTGCCGTAATCTACTTGCTTGTCCATCACTTTCTCCTCGTGACTCTACTGCGGCAAATCTCCGTCTTGTTATGAATTGGACGGATGATTGATGGTGAATGTTCAGTTCATGCTGCGCAATCTTTCTTGCTTAAGCCAAAATCCTCGGGGAAATGGTTGAGCGCGCTCAATACCGGGTAAGGCGTCATTCCGCCAAGGGCGCATAGCGAACCGTTCAACATGGTGTCGCTCAGGTCGCGCACCAGCGCAATCTGTTGCGCGTGTTCTGTTCCAGCCATGATCTTGTCCATGACTTCCATGCCCCGGGTGGAGCCGATGCGGCAAGGCGTGCATTTGCCGCAGGATTCGATGGCGCAAAACTCGAAGGCATAGCGCGCCATCTGCGCCATATCCACCGTGTCGTCGAACGCCACGATGCCGCCATGACCCAATACAGCCCACAGCTTGCCAAATTCCTCATAATCCAGCGGCGTGTCGAACTGAGATTCAGGCAGGTATGCGCCCAGCGGGCCGCCGACCTGCACAGCCTTGATCGGCCTGCCGGTAGCGGAGCCACCGCCGTAGTCATACAACAATTCGCGTAAGGTGATGCCAAAGGCTTTCTCGATCAGGCCACCGTGCTTGATATTGCCTGCAAGTTGAATCGGCAGTGTGCCGCGCGAGCGGCCCATGCCATAGTCGCGGTAATACATGCTGCCTTTATCCAGGATGATGGGCACGCTGGCGAGCGAAATGACGTTGTTGATGATAGTCGGCTTGCCGAACAGGCCGGAAATGGCGGGCAATGGCGGCTTGAACCTGACCAGGCCGCGCTTGCCTTCCAGGCTTTCCAGCAGTGCGGTTTCTTCGCCACATACATAAGCGCCGGCCGCGCGGCGCACTTCCAGGTGAAATTCATGCTTGCTGCCAAGAATATTTTGGCCAAGATAGCCAGCGGCGTTGGCATGCTGGATGGCTTCATTCAGTGCGGCAATCGAATGCGGGTATTCAGAACGGACGTAGATATAACCCCGGGTTGCGCCAACGGCGATGCCGGCAATGGTCATGCCTTCAATCAGCACGAAAGGGTCGCCTTCCATGATCATGCGGTCGGAAAAGGTGCCGGAGTCGCCTTCGTCAGCATTGCATACCACATATTTTTGCTCGGCTGGCGCATCCAGCACGGTTTTCCATTTGATGCCGGTAGGGAAGGCGGCGCCACCGCGGCCGCGCAGGCCGGAATCCGTGACTTGTTGCACGATGTCCTGCCGGGCCATGGTGATGGCGTTGCGCAGGCCCTTGTAGCCATCGTGGGCAATATAGTCCTGCAATGAAACAGGGTTGATGACGCCGACGCGGGCAAATGTCAGGCGCTCCTGATTTCTCATCCAGGGCAGTTCTTCGGTCAGCCCGAGCCTGAGCGCATGCTCGCCGCCCTGCAGGAAACCTGCATCGAACAGGGAGCTGACCTGCTCGGGCGTTACCGGACCATAAGCGATACGGCCTTGCGGCGTGGAGACTTCCACTAACGGTTCCAGCCAGAACATACCGCGCGAGCCATTGCGCACGATGTTGAGCGGGAGCTGACGCACGGCGGCTTCCCTGGCAATGGCTGAGGCCACTTGTTCGGCGCCCAGGGAGAGGGCGCTGGAGTCGCGGGGAATATAAATCGTCGTCATGAGTTGACCTCCCTTGCTGATACGATCAGGCTCTCCACCTGCTGTGCGCTGACGCGACCAAATATCTGGTCATCCAGCATGACGGCAGGGGAACAGGCGCAGTTGCCCAGGCAATAGACCGGCTCCAGCGTAATGGCGCCGTCACTGGTGGTTTCGTGGTAGTCGATGCCCAGTGCAGACTTTACGTGAGATTCCAACGTGTGGCAGCCCATGGCTTGACAGGATTCAGCGCGGCAGACTTGCAGGATATGCCTGCCGGGTGGATGAGTGCGGAAATGATGATAGAAGGCCACTACCCCATGGACCTCTGCGACAGAAAGGTTGAGCGCTTTCGATATCAAGGGGTAGCACTCTTCCGGGATATAGCCTAAATCGTCCTGAATCGCATGCAGCAGAGGCAGTAATGCGCCAGCCATGTGCCGGTGTGATTCAATATGCGATTCAATGCGTGCCAATTGGTCATGCATCACTCTCTCCTCGAATCCATACACAATACAAATCAAGCGATGGTTTTTAGGAGATGGTACGACTGATATACCACTTTGTACATACTCAAAAGGGATAATTAGCTTGGGTTAACTTTTTGTAATGAAAATCATTATTGCTTGATTCTGATTTGTCAGGTGAGCTGGGACAGGGGAGAGTGAGTGGTATATTGAAAACTGGAGTAATTTTCTGATGAGGGATCATTAAAAATGGCACTGGAAGTGCCATTTTTAATTTGATTTAAAGAAAGGGAATAGCGGTCAGGAAACATCGAATATTTTGCCCGGATTCATGATGCCGTTCGGGTCGAACACTTTCTTGAGTTCGCGCATATAGCCGATCTCGACCGGGTCGCGGGTGTAGGCGAGGTAGTCTTTCTTGGTCATGCCGACGCCGTGTTCGGCGGAGATCGAGCCGTTGTATTTCTGCACGGTATCAAAGACGAATTGGTTGACCACTTTGCATTTCTCGAAGAATTCGTCCTTGGTTAAATTGGCTGGCTTGAGGATGTTGAGGTGCAGGTTGCCGTCGCCGATATGCCCGAACCAGCAGACTTCGAAATCCGGGTAGTTGGCGGCAACGATGGCATCAATGTCGGCGATGAAGGCTGGCACGTGGGTGATCAGCACGGAAATGTCGTTCTTGTACGGCGTGAACGGCGCAATGGTTTCGGAGATGCCTTCGCGTAAATGCCATAGTGCCTGTGCCTGGGCTTGCGATTGGCTCATGACGCCGTCGAGTATCCAGCCTTGTTCCATGCAGTGCTCGAATATCTGCATGGCGTCGTCGACCACGGCCTCGAAACGGCCCTCGAATTCGAGCAACACATATAACGGGGATTCGGTCTCGAATGGACGTGCCGCATGACCATGGGCCAATACTTTCTCCAACGCTACCTGGTTGAAGAACTCGAAGGCGGTGAGGTCTATGCGCTGCTGGAACGCGTGCAGGATAGGCATGACGGCGGCGAAGTCGGGCACGCTCAAGACCAGCACCTTGAGGTCTTGCGGCGCGCGCGTGAGCTTGATTTCGGCCTCGGTGACGATGCCCAGCGTGCCCTCGGAACCGATGAACAATTGGTGCAGCGCGTAGCCGGTGGCGTTCTTGATCATGCCCTTGTTGAGGTGCAAGATGTCCCCCTTGCCGGTGACTACAGTCAGTCCCAGCACCCATTCGCGCGTCATGCCGTAATGGATGACCTTGATGCCGCCCGCGTTGGTGCCGATATTGCCGCCCATCTGGCTGGAGCCTGCCGCGGCGAAATCGACCGGATAATACAATCCTTGCGTCTCGGCGTATTGCTGCAATTGCTCTGTCACCACGCCCGCCTGGATATGCACGAGGCGGTCAGCTGGCAGAAAGGACAGTACCTTGTTCATGCGGTCCAGGCTGATAACAATTTCGCCGTTGGCAGCGACTGCTCCGGCAGAAAGCCCGGTGCGCCCACCACTGGGCGTGACGGGAGTGTGGTATTTGTTGGCCAGCTTGACGATGGTCTGCACTTCCTCGGTAGTGCCGGGAAAGACGATCACGGACGGTTTGGGCTCGAAATGCTTGGTCCAGTCAACCCCCCAGTTCTTGAGGCTGTCCTCGTCGGTCCTGACTCTTTGCTCGCCCACAATGGCTTGCAGTTTTTCCAGTAAAGCTGGAGGAAGGCTGGCGGGTGCATTCATTGAACATTACCTGTGAAAGTGATCGAAACCTGGTATAAAACCGCCCACTGCTTGAAAGTGTGCGGGCCTTGTATTTTATCAGTTTTTACAATCGCTATTGATTTATAATCTCATTTTCATCTTTACTTGGCGCAAGGTCATTTATCCATTGTTTCACAAGGGTTTAATGAGCCTGCTGATATGCTAGGATAATCGACTTCACGCATTTTCCCGGAGCTGTAATGACGCAACAACTTTCCCTGCCCAAAGACAAAATCCGCTTTTTGCTGCTTGAGGGCGTACACCAGAATGCGATCGAGGTGCTGCATGCCGCAGGCTATCACAACATTGATTACCGCAAGACCGCCCTGGATGAAGATGCACTCATTGAAGCTATCAAGGATGTGCACTTCGTCGGCTTGCGCTCCCGCACCCAGATCACCGGCAAGGTGCTGAATGCCGCCAACAAGCTTATCGCGATTGGCTGCTTCTGCATCGGCACCAACCAGGTGGACCTGGCAGGCGCGCTGGAGCGCGGCATCCCGGTATTCAATGCGCCGTATTCCAATACACGCTCGGTCGCGGAGCTGGTGCTGGCCCAGACCATCTTGCTGTTGCGCGGAATTCCCGAGAAAAACGCGCTGGTGCACAAGGGCGGCTGGACCAAGTCTGCCGAAGGCTCTTATGAAGCACGTGGCAAGACACTGGGCATTGTGGGTTACGGTTCTATCGGCTCGCAATTGTCCGTGCTAGCGGAAAGCCTGGGCATGCAGATAATCTATTTTGACGTGATCGCTAAGCTGCCGTTGGGCAATGCACGCCAGGTCGCCAGCATGGAAGAGTTGTTGTCGCAGGCCGATGTGCTATCGCTGCATGTTCCTGAGCTGCCTTCCACCATGAACATGATGCGTGCGGAGGAGTTTGCCCAGATGAAGCGGGGCAGCATCTTCATCAATGCGGCCCGCGGCACCTGCGTGGACATTGACGCGCTGGCAAAAGCGCTGGAGAGCGGACACCTGGCAGGCGCTGCAATAGATGTATTCCCGGCCGAGCCCAAGAGCAATGACGAGGAGTTCCTGTCTCCGTTGCGGGCTTTTGATAATGTTATTCTCACTCCGCATATCGGCGGCTCGACCCAGGAGGCGCAGGCCAATATTGGTATCGAGGTGGGTGAGAAATTTGTGCGCTACTCCGACACTGGTTCCACCATCACGGCGGTCAATTTTCCTGAAGTCTCGATCCCGCAACGGCCTGGCACACACCGCCTGCTGCATATCCACCGCAATGTGCCGGGCGTGCTATCTGCCGTCAACGCCTTGTTCGCGCGCAATAACATCAATATTGCAGCGCAGAGCATGATGACCAAGGGGGATGTCGGATACTTGATCATGGATGTAGAAGCGTCCGCTTCCGATGCCGCAATCGAGGCATTGCAGACGGTGGAAGGCACTATCCGTACTCGTGTGCTTTATTGATCATGTAAAATGGCGTGCTTGATGCATGCCTGTGAGCCTGTGATTGGATTTTACAAACCCTTGGCTTTTGCCAGGGGTTTGTTGTTTTTGGAGTGAATATGAAGTAAACGATCGCTAGCTTGTGCTAGGTGAAGGATGAATGCAGCAAAGCCCAGAGTACTTTGGCTTTGCTGCATTCGTCTTGGTTATGGTTTACATCCCTACGTAATTCGGGCCTCCGCCGCCTTCCGGCGTGCGCCAATTGATGTTTTGCAGCGGGTCCTTGATGTCGCAAGTCTTGCAGTGAATGCAGTTGGAGGCATTGATTTGCAGGCGTGGCGTGCCTTCGGCGGTGACGATCTCGTACACGCCTGCTGGGCAGTAGCGCTGTTCCGGCGCATCGTATTCAGGCAGGTTGACGTGAATCGGGATAGACGGGTCGCGCAATACCAAATGGCAGGGCTGGTCTTCCTCATGCATGACGTTGGTGAGGTAAACCGAAGATAGCTTGTCGAAGCTCACTACGCCGTCAGGTTTTGGATAGGCGATTTTGGGGCTGGACGCTGCGGGCTTCAGGGTTTCATGGTCGGCCTTGCCGTGTTTGAGCGTCCAGGGCGTGGTGATGCCGAACGAGGCCAGCCACATTTCAAAGCCCCCGTACATGCTGCCAAGGATGTTGCCGAAGCGCGACAGGGCGGGCTTGACATTGCGCACGGCCTGCAGATCCTTCCATATCCACGAGTTGCGGACTTTTTCCGGGTAGCTTTCCAGCGTGGCGCCGAATGTTTCCTGCGCCAGGGCTTCCACCACGGCTTCTGCCGCGAGCATGCCCGACTTCATGGCATTGTGCGAACCCTTGATGCGCGGCACGTTCATGAAGCCAGCGGTGCAGCCGATCAGCAAGCCGCCAGGGAAGGCCAGGCGCGGGATGGATTGCAGGCCGCCTTCGGTCAGCGCGCGTGCGCCATAGCTTAGGCGCTTGCCGCCTTCCAGCAGCGGGCGGATGGCGGGGTGGGTCTTGAAGCGCTGGAATTCGTCGAACGGGCTCAGGTGCGGGTTGCTGTAGTTGAGGTGCACCACGAAGCCGATGGCCACGGTGTTTTCCTTGAGGTGGTAGATGAAGGAGCCGCCGCCCGTGCTGTTGTCCAGCGGCCAGCCTTGCGAGTGCATCACCAGGCCGGGCTTGGATTTCTCCGGCTCGATCTGCCAGATTTCCTTGAAGCCTATGCCGAACTTCTGCGGCTCGGACAGGGCGCGCAACTGGAAATGCTCGGTGAGGTTCTTGGTGAGTGAGCCGCGCGCGCCTTCGGCAAACAGGGTGTAGTGCGCACGCAGTTCCATACCCAGCGCAAAGCCCGGCTTCTCGTTGCCTTCCTTGTCACGGCCCATGTCGCCGGTGATCACGCCCTGAACCACGCCAGCCTCATCGTAGATGACTTCGGCGGCGCTGAAGCCGGGGTAGATTTCTACGCCCATGGCTTCCGCCTGCTCGCCCAGCCAGCGGCAGACGTCGCCCAGGCTGACGATATAGTTGCCGTGGTTGTTCATGAGCGGCGGGATCAGCTTGGCGGGAATGTCGAAGCTCTTTTCCTTGCCCAATAGCAGGAAGTGGTCGTCAGTGACGGGGGTGTGGAGCGGGGCGCCTTTTTCCTTCCAGTCGGGAATCAATTCATTGAGCGCGATCGGGTCGATCACGGCGCCCGAGAGGATATGCGCGCCTACCTCGGCGCCTTTTTCCAGCACGCAGACGTTGATTTCGCGCTCCTGCTCCAGCGCCAGTTGCTTGATGCGGATCGCGGCGGAAAGCCCGGACGGGCCTGCGCCGACGATCAGTACGTCATAATTCATTACATCGCGTTGCATGCTAAAACCTTCATGGAATATACGGTATGTTGATTTCGTCGCTGCGCTGCACATGCTGTGTCAGCAGGCGACAGTGATTCAAAAATGTACGCACGGCAGCGGTTTGATATTTCTTTTTATGCCAGACAAACATGAACTGGCGCTTGAGGTCCAGCTCCGGGGTAGCAATCGCTACCAGGTTGCCACGGGCAATATCATCCCTGAGCGCCAGCCGGGAAATGCATCCCAGGCCCAGTCCGGATTCGACTGCACGCTTGATGGCTTCGGTGTGCTCCAGCACCAGCCTGACATTGAGCTGCGACTGGTAATGGCGCAAGGCATGGTCAAATGCTTCGCGTGTGCCCGAGCCGTCTTCGCGCAGCACCCAGTTTGCCTGCAGCAACTCCGCCAGCGTTGCTGAGCCTTTGTTGGCGAGCGGATGTTTGGGTGAGCAGAACACGATGAGTTCGTCCTCGACCCAGGGCTCGACCTCAAGGTCGGGATGATGGCAGTTGCCTTCGATAAGCCCGAGGTCTAGATCATACTGCGCTACCTGCTGCATGATCGCGGTGGTGTTCTCCACGTGCAATTGTACCTGGCAATCCTGGTATTGCTTCATGAAAGAACCGATCAACAGGGTGGCGAGGTAGTTGCCGATCGTTAAAGTCGCGCCGACTTTTAATAGGCCAAAGGCGGATTTTCCCTGTAAAATACTCTCGATTTCAGTAGCGCGATCGAGCACTTCTGCTGCCAGGGGCAGCAGACTGCGTCCAAGTTCGTTGAGTTTCAGCACTTTACCCATGCGGTCAAACAGTTTGCAATCAAACTGTCGTTCCAGTTCGGCGAGTGCGGTGCTTGCTGCCGATTGAGACAGTGATAGCGCTTCTGCTGCCCGGGATACATTCTCCAGACGAGCAATGGCAACAAACACTTCTAGTTGTCTTAATGTATGCTTCATCTGAGAATGATTCTCATATCTATATTGTAGATATATGATATAGTAATAATTGATTTAACAGATATTCTACCGCTGATTAAAATATGCGGCAAATGATGGAGTGAGAACACAAATGAAGGTGTTAGTAGCTGTAAAACATGTGGTTGATTACAACATCAAACCACGCGTTAAACCGGATGGTTCGGATGTGGATATCGCTGGCGTGAAGTTGAGCATCAACCCGTTTGACGAAATTGCCGTGGAAGAAGCGGTGCGCCTAAAGGAAAAAGGCGTGGCGACAGAGGTGATCGCTGTCACCATCGGCAAAACCAATAGTCAGGACAGCTTGCGCCACGCGCTGGCCATGGGTGCCGACAAAGCCATCCTGATTGAAACCGATGTGGAAATGCAGCCTCTGGGCGTTGCCAAGCTGCTCAAGTCCGTTGTCGAGCGCGAGCAGCCGCAACTGATTATCCTCGGCAAGCAAGCCATTGATGATGACCTCGGCCAGACCGGCCAGATGCTTGCTGCGCTGGTCAATGTCGGTCAGGGCACGTTTGCCTCGGTGCTGGACATCAAGGGCGATGAGATTGAGGTGACGCGCGAGGTTGATGGCGGTACCGATGTGGTGGCGCTCAAGCTGCCAGCCGTGGTGACTACCGACCTGCGTTTGAACGAGCCGCGCTTCATCAAGCTGCCCAACATGATGATGGCAAAGAAGAAGCCGATCGAAACCATCAAGGCCGCCGACCTCGGCATTGATTTCAACCCACGCCTTAAACAGGTCAAGGTCGCCGATCCTGAGCCACGCAAGCCTGGCATCAAGGTGGCAAATGTGGCTGAACTCGTTGAAAAACTACGTCTTGCGGAAGTCATGTAATGAGCATCCTGATCCTCGCCGAACACGACGGCAAACATATCAAGCAATCCACACGTCAGGCAATCACTGCTGCTGCCGCATGGCAACAGCCAGTGCATCTGCTGGTGACAGGTTTCAATAATGCAGAAATTGCCAGGGAAGCTGCGGCAATTGCCGGGGTTGCCAAAGTGCTGCAGGCCGATGCGGCCCAGTTTGAACATGCCTTGGCGGAAGATGTCGCAGCTTTGCTGGTGCAGCTTGGGCGTGATTACCAGGTCATTCTGTCTGCGCATACTGCGTTCAGCAAGAGCGTATTGCCGCGTGTGGCGGCCTTGCTGGATGTCGGCATGATATCCGATGCTATCCGCATTACCGCGCCTGCCACCTATGTACGCCCGATTTATGCTGGCAACGTGTTGGCTACCGTGGAAAGCAGCGATGCCATCCAGGTCGTGACCATACGCTCCACCTCTTTTGCAGCCGCAGGTGCTGGCGGTGTGGCCGAGATCGTGGCAGTGGCCGCGCCTGCCGCTACCGGCTTGAGCCGCTGGGTCAAGGAAGACAAAGTCGTGTCCGACCGCCCCGAGCTTTCTTCCGCGCGCGTGGTGGTATCCGGTGGCCGCAGCCTGGCCGAGCGCTTCAATGAATTGCTCGAGCCGTTGGCGCACCACTTTGGCGGCGCGCTGGGCGCAACCCGCGCGGCGGTCGATGCAGGTTTTGCCCCCAATGATATCCAGGTGGGCCAGACAGGTACTATCGTTGCCCCTGATCTGTATTTTGCCATCGGGGTTTCCGGTGCCATGCAGCACCTGGCTGGCATGAAGGACAGCAAGATCATCGTGGCGATCAATCATGATCCCGATGCGCCGATTTTTCAGTATGCCGACTTCGGGCTGGTGGCCAACCTGTTCGATGCCATCCCTGAACTGACTACTGCGTTGAAGCAGTAAAATTAAAAAAACCGAGAGAATAGAATCTAAATGAGTGCATTTAATACCGAGAAAGTGTTAAGCGTCAGGCACTGGAACGACAGCCTGTTCAGCTTCACTACTACCCGCAATGACGCTTTGCGTTTTGAGAACGGCCAGTTCGTCATGATCGGCCTGCAAGTTGATGGCAAGCCGCTGATGCGTGCCTACAGTATCGCCAGTCCCAACTACGCGGAACATCTGGAATTCTTCAGCATCAAGGTCCCCAATGGCCCGCTGACTTCCCGCCTGCAGCACTTGAAGGTGAACGACGACTTGCTGGTCAGCCGCAAGCCGACCGGCACTTTGTTACTCTCCGACTTGAAGCCAGGCAAGCATCTTTATCTGCTTTCCACCGGCACTGGTCTTGCTCCTTTCATGTGCTTGATCCAGGATCCTGAAATCTACGAGCGTTTCGAAAAAGTCATCTTGGTGCACGGTGTGCGCCATGTGAACGACCTGGCCTATGAAGACTTCATCACCAAGGAGCTGCCGGAAAACGAATTTTTTGGCGAGCAAATCAAGAACCAATTGATCTACTACCCAACTGTGACTCGTGAAGAATTCCGCAACCAGGGCCGTCTGACCGATTTGATGGAAAACGGCAAGCTGTTCCAGGACATCGGCCTGCCGCCGCTCAATCCCGAAACTGACCGCGCGATGCTCTGTGGCAGCCCGCAAATGCTCATTGACACCTGCAAGGTGCTCGATAACGCAGGCCTCAAGATTTCCGAACGTATCGGTGATGTCGCGGATTATGTGATCGAACGGGCGTTTGCCGAGAAGTAAATCGCTTACCTCCGAAGAAAGTAAAAAAAGCTTGATGCAACGCATCAAGCTTTTTTTACTTTATAGCCTTGCTAAATGACAACTGAGATTGGATGGGAATATCTTTCCTTGACATCGCCGCACTCGCTCCTTGATCAAGGCACCGGATACCTGGGCGGCCCCGGCGGCGGTCGGCGGCGTTGCGAATCCAGGTAGCGCATGTCGCCATCGCCGAAGAATTCCTTGATCAGGAAGTCCTCCAAGCCGGCGCTGTCTTCCATGCGCGCGGACAATACCACCACGCGGCCCAGTTGTCTTGATTCCCAGTTGAAGTCGCCGCTGTAGTGGCGGCGGATCAGTTCTATCATCTTGCGCACGGTGGCGCGCTGGATGTCTTCCCCGGCTTTGGCTTCGATCTGGAACACTTCGCGCTTGGCGGTGCTGAAGTCGTTGATCCAGCCGCGGAACTCGAAGGTCGAGGTGTAGTTGCTCATGCTCATGATGCGGAACACGCCGCTGGCCCCGGAGGATAGATTTTTCTTGATGGCTTCATCGCGTTTTTCCTCATCCGAGAGCGAGCGGCTGCCGGATTCGCGCTGGGCGCGCTGGTTTTCCATCATCGCGGCATAGTTGTTGTCGGTCGCGCTGCGGTATTCGCGCATGGCCTGCATGTAGGAGGCCATGTCGGCATATTGCGACGGGTCTGGCGGTTGCGGGCGTGAAGGCGTTGGTGCAGGCGCAGGCTGGGGCGCTGGCTCAAGTTTTTCGACCGGTTGCGGGACGGGTTTGTCCTTGCCGGTGATGACTTTGGGCGCCTGCTTGCTTGGTTGCCGCGCTGGCTTGGGTGTCGGCGTGGGTTTGTCCACTGCCGGAGGAGGCGGCGGGGATGCAGGCGGGGGCGCCATCTCGGGTTGCGGCTTTTGCTCGGGCCTTGCCAGGCTGACGACCAATTCTTTCTGTCCGCCCGCTTGGTCCGATTCCTCGCCCTGATCCAGGGTCGGCATGACAAAGCCGAAGAATAGGGCCAGGTGCAGGATGAGCGAAAAAACCAATGCATACAGCGTGCGGCGGCTGATACGAAATTCGATGTATTGCTCCCGGTTGGCAGGGGTTTGCCAAGGGATATCCGGGGATTCTGGCTGTGAGACCACCTTGCCGGTATGGCGCGCAATCAATGCGGTGATATGGCGGAACAGGCGCGGTGCGGCCAAGGTGAGTGTAGTCCTGGAGTGATGGTGGATTTGTTAGTTGGGGTTGAGACGGGCCAATGAGCGGTTGACAGCGATATAGGAACCCAGCCAGCCCAGCGCGATGGCACATACGACTACACCCAGGCTGATTTCCCAGCCGGGTAACACTAGGATGAAGCTGCTGCCATAAAGTTCTGCCAAATCTGCCACCGAGAGGTTAAAGATTGTAAGGATGCCGTTGACGAATGCCAGCGCCAGCAGACTGCCGCCAAGGCCATATAGGGTGCCTGCATAGAGGAAGGGGCGGCGAATGAAGCCGTCGGTGGCGCCGATCAGTTTACTGACCTCGATTTCCTCGCGCTGGGTGGCGATCTGCAGGCGGATGGTATTGCCGATGATGGCAACCAGCGCGAACCCGAGCAGGCAGGAGAGTACCAGCACAGCCTTGTTGCCGAGTTGCAGCAGCGCATAGAGGCGTTTGGCCCAATCGGCATCGACCAGCACATGCTCCACGTTAGGCCATTCCTCGATTTCACGCTGTAACTGGGTGATGGCATCGGGCGCATGGTCCTTGGGTTCGATGAAGAAAGCATCCGGCAAAGGATTGGTTTCCAGTTGGCTGGCGACGGATTGTATTTCCCGCATTTCCTGCCAGGCGGCTTCCTTGCCAATAAATTGCTGTTTGGCAATGCCTGGATGCTGCCCCAGTTTTTTCTTGAAAGCTTCAATGGCGGCAGGTTCCGTATCCAGCTTCATGAATACGCTGATCTGCGGCTCGTTTTTGACCTGGCCAGCAAGCTGGTTGAGGTTGTCGATCACGACATAGAGAATGGTCGGCAGGCTGAGCGCGATACCGATGATGCTCCAGATCATGATCGTGGAGAGTTTGTTGCGCAGGATGCGTGAGAGAACAAGCCGCCATACCTGGGTGTGCTGGTTGATCCAATGTTTCATGAGACTGTCAGTTTTCCATGGTCGAGGTGCAGCAGCTTGGCCGGAATGTTCTGGATACCATGCGTATCATGCGTGGCAATGATGACTGTGGCGCCGACCTGCTGGAATGCACGGAATAGCGTCATGATGTCGGTGGCGTATTGCTCGTCGAGGTTGCCCGTGGGTTCATCGGCCATCAGGATAGCGGGCCGGCTGACGACGGCGCGCGCAATGGCCAGGCGCTGCTGCTCGCCGCCCGAGAGGGTGATCGGCATGGCCTTTTCCTTGCCCAGCAGGCCGACCTTGTCGAGCGCGGCGCGAATGCGCTTGCCGGCCTCGTGTCCGGTAATGCCGTTGATATAGAGCGGCAGCGCGACATTCTCGAAGCAGTTGCGGTCATACAGCAGCTTGTGATCCTGGAACACCAGGCCAAACCTGCGGCGCAGATAAGGCAACATACGTGGGCGCAGCTTGCTGATATTCTGGTTGCCGATCAGGACCGTGCCGCTGGTAGGGCGTTCTATTCCGGCCATGAGCTTGAGCAGGGTGCTCTTGCCTGCGCCGGAGTGCCCGGTGATAAACACCAGCTCGCCAGCGGCGATTTCAAAACTCACATTGCGCAGGATATCGTCGCTGCCGCGGTAGCGCTTGTTGACCTGGTCGAAACGTATCATGCGTGAGCGCTTCCCTTATTCGAACAATGCATCAATGAACTCAGCGGCCTTGAACGGACGCAGGTCATCGATCGATTCGCCCACGCCGATATAGCGGATGGGAATGGGGCGCGACTGCGCGATGGCAGCGATCACGCCACCCTTGGCCGTGCCATCCAGCTTGCTGAGTACCAGACCAGTGACGCCCAAAGCATCGTCAAATGCCTTGACCTGGGTCACAGCATTCTGTCCGGTGTTGGAATCCAGCACCAGCAGCACCTCGTGCGGCGCCCCCGGCAAGGCCTTGTCGATGACGCGCTGCACCTTGCGGATTTCCTCCATCAGGTTTAGCTGGGTAGGCAGGCGGCCTGCGGTATCGGCCAGCACGATATCAATGCCCTTGGCCTTGGCCGAGTTCACGGCGTCGAAAATGACAGCGGCAGGATCGCCACTTTCCTGGGCGACCACATGTACGTTGTTGCGTTCACCCCAGGCTTGTAACTGTTCGCGTGCTGCCGCACGGAAAGTGTCGCCTGCTGCGATCAGCACTGACTTGCCCTGAGCCTGGAACAGATTGGCGAGTTTGCCGATGGTCGTGGTCTTGCCGGCGCCGTTGACGCCAGCCAGCATGATGACGAAAGGCTGCGCCGTAGTGGTTTCCAGCGGCTTTTCCAGCGGTGCGAGCAGTTCCAGCAGAGATTGCTTGAGTGCCTCCTTGAGCTGGGTGGTGTCGCTGAGATTCTGGCGCTTGACGCGGGTGCGTATCTGCTCCAGCAGGGTTTCCGTCGCGGCAATGCCCACGTCGGAAGTCAGCAGGATGGTTTCCAGTTCTTCGTAGACCTCTTCGTCGATCTTGCCGCCGCCGAACAGGCTGGCGAGCTGCAGCCCAAGCTGGCTGCGGGTTTTTGCCAGGCCGCGCTTGAGGCGTTCGGTCCAGCTCAGTGTGGGTTTTTCCTGGGTCAGCGGCTGCGGGGCAGGGGCCGGTTCAGCTACCGGAGGAACTGGAACTGGTGGCGGATCTGCAGGTTTGTTTTTCTTGAAAAAATCGAACATGAATTTGATCGCTAAAGGAATACCGGTATTTTAAAGCAAAATCAGCAGCGAATGGCCGCTACGGGAGCCCCTTTCATGGAGAACTTATCCTGATGCAGCCCGGTCTGAGCGAGGTTGCCCACTGTGTTTGGTGGAAATAGTGCAGCTTACCCTGTCATCAAGTGCCGCTATAATGCGAGGCATCATGCGGCTAAAGGAGAATTACAAGGTGTTTATTCGAGGAGTATGGCTGGCGCTGGCGTTATTGCCGATCGCCGCCCAGGCGGCAAGTACGCACGAGTTCAAGCTCGACAACGGCATGCGCGTCATCGTGCAGGAGGACCACCGCGCGCCGGTGGTAGTGTCCCAGGTCTGGTACCGCGCGGGCAGCATGGACGAAGTCAATGGCAAGACCGGCGTGGCGCACGTGCTGGAGCATATGATGTTCAAGGGCACCAAGGCGGTGCCGCCGGGGCAGTTCTCCCGGCTGATTGCTGCCGCTGGCGGGCGTGAGAACGCCTTTACCGGCACAGATTACACCGCCTATTACCAGCAGCTGGAAAAGTCGCAATTGCCGCTGGCGATCAAGCTGGAAGCCGACCGCATGGCGAACCTGCAGCTCACCAATGAGGAGTTCTCCAAGGAAATCAAGGTGGTGATGGAAGAACGGCGCTGGCGCACAGACGACAAGCCGCAGGGTATGCTCAACGAGCAATTCAACTCCATTGCCTATCAGGCGCATCCTTACGGCCGACCCATCGTCGGCTGGATGAACGACCTGGAGAACATGACGGTGGAGGATGCCCGCGAGTGGTACCAGACCTGGTACACCCCCAGCAACGCCATCCTGGTGGTGGCGGGCGATGTCAAGCCAGACGAGGTGCTGAAGCTCGCTAGGCAGCATTTCGGCCCGGTCAAGCCGCATGCCTTGCCGGTGCGCAAGCCGCAGCTTGAGCCTGCCCAGATCGGGGAGCGGCGCACCGTGGTCAAGGTGCCCGCCGAGCTGCCTTATGTGCGCATGGGCTTCCATGTGCCGGTCTTGCAGGATGCCGATAAGGACTGGGAGCCTTATGCGCTGGAAATCCTCGCCGGGGTGCTGGACGGCAACGCGTCCGCACGCTTGAACCAGAACCTGGTGCGCCAGCAGCAGATCGCAGTGGATGTTGGCGCCGGCTACGACCTGATCCAGCGCGGGCAGGTGGGCCTGTTCGAAGTAGAGGGTACGCCGAGCGTGGGCAAGACGGCGGCCGACCTGGAAGCAGCCTTGTGGCATGAAATCGAGCAGGTCAAGCAGCAAGGCGTGACGGAAGAGGAACTACAGCGCGTCAAGGCGCAGGTGATTGCCTCCGATGTTTACCAGCGCGATTCCGTGTTCTATCAGGCCATGCGTATCGGGCGCCTGGAAACCACCGGTTTCTCATGGCGCACACTGGAAAGCTATCCCGCCCGCCTGCAGGCCGTGACGCCGCAGCAGGTGCAGGAAGTGGCCCGTAAATACCTGGTGCGCGACAGCCTGACTGTGGCGACCCTTGATCCGCAACCCATAGACCCCAATGCAAAACCAAAAGGCAAGCCTCATGAGCATTAATCTTTTTGTTATCTGCCGTGTCTGGCAGCCGCTTGTCGTGGCGCTCGGCCTGTTGCTTTCCATGCAAGCGCAGGCTGCTCTCAATATCCAGCACTGGCAGACCAGTAATGGCGCAGCAGTGTATTTTGTCGAGAATCACGACCTGCCGATCATCGATATCAGCACCAATTTTGCCGCTGGCAGTGCGCGGGATGACGAAAAATCCGGCCTTGCTGGTATCACGCGCTATCTCATGACTTTGGGCGCCGCTGGACTGACCGACCAGCAGATTTCCAACGGCATCGCAGATGTGGGGGCCATACTGGGTGGCGAGCTGGACGCGGACCGCGCCGCGTTGAAGCTGCGCACCCTGAGCAGCGCGCGCGAGCAGCAGGCGGCGCTGGATATCTATACCAGCATCCTGCACAAGCCGGATTTCCCCGCTGCGACCCTGACACGGGAAAAGGCGCGCATCATTGCAGGCCTCAAGGAAGCGGCCACCCAGCCTGCGAGTATCGCCAACAAAGCGTTTATGAAGGCCTTATATGGCAACCATCCTTACGCCGTGGAGGAAGAGGGCGTGCCAGAGGCAGTGGGTGCTTTGCAGCGCGACGACCTGCAGAAGTTCTACCAGCAATACTACGGCGCGAAAAATGCCGTGATCGCCTTGATGGGCGATATGACGCCGGAGCAGGCCAAGGCCATTGCCGAGCGTATTTCCTCCGGTTTGCCGGACAGCCCTGCCGCGGGCGCGCTGCCTGCCGTCAGCTATCCGCAAGCGCCGGTGGAGCGCCGCATTGCCCATCCGGCCAGCCAGTCGCATATTCTGCTGGGTTATCCTGGTGTAAAGCGCGGAGATGATGACTATTTCGCGCTTTATGTCGGCAATTACATCCTGGGAGGCGGTGGTTTCGTCTCGCGCCTGACAGAAGAAGTGCGTGAAAAGCGCGGTTTGGTGTACAGCGTTTACAGCTACTTCATGCCTTTGCAGGAGCTGGGGCCGTTCCAGGTCGGCTTGCAGACCAAGCGCGATCAGGCTGAGGATGCGCTGAAGCTGGTGCGCGAAACCCTGCGCAAGTTCATCAGCAAGGGCGTGACCGAGGCCGAACTCAAGGCCGCCAAGCAGAATATCATCGGTGGCTTCCCGTTGCGCATCGACAGCAACAGCAAAATTTTGGACTACCTGTCGGTGATCGGCTTTTACAAACTGCCGCTCAACTATCTGGATGAGTTTAACGGCAAGGTGGAGGCGGTGACTGCCACCCAGATCCAGGATGCCTTCAGCCGCCGCATCAATCCCGACAACATGGTGACGGTGGTGGTTGGTGGCAGCCAATAACCGCGTCCGCATCAGCGGCGGCGATTGGCGCAGCCGCCTGCTGAACTTTCCCGATGTGCCCGGTCTGCGGCCAACGCCGGACCGAGTGCGCCAGACCGTGTTCAACTGGCTAGGACAGGACATGCACGGGCGGCGCTGCCTGGATTTGTTCGCCGGTACCGGCGCGATGGGTTTCGAAGCCTTGTCGCGCGGCGCGAGCACCGTGGTGCTGGTGGAAAAAGCCGCTGTGGCGACCAGGTCATTGCAGCAAAACCAGGCGCAGCTCAAGGCCAGTCAGGCGCGCGTGCTGCAACAGGACGCGCAGCAGTTCCTGGCGCAGAACCGCGAACGGTTCGATGTGATTTTTCTTGATCCGCCCTATGAGCAAGGCTGGTTGCCCAAGCTGCTGCCTTTGCTGTCGGGCCACCTTGCTGAGGGCGGCATGCTCTATGTTGAGGCTGAATATCAGCTTGAAGATGATGCGCAATGGCAGGTGGTCAAGCACGGCAAGGCAGGCAATGTTTGCTATCACCTGTTAAAATTGGCCACGGAATCAATTGATTGACAGTAGAGGCAGAAAAATCGCCTGCCCATCCCTGCAAGGAAACATAAGTCTTGAGCAAGCTGAAAGTCGTCTATCCGGGCACGTTCGACCCGATCACCCGCGGCCATGAGGATATTGTGCGCCGCGCCGCCGGCCTGTTTGACCAGGTGATCGTGGCGGTGGCGAAAAGTCCCGGCAAGAACCCCATGTTCTCGCTGGAGGAGCGCGTGGAACTGGCTTCCAGCGTCCTGTCCGATTGTTCTAATGTTGAGGTGCGCGGCTTTTCCGGCCTGCTGATGCAATTCGTGCGCGAACAGGGTGCGCGCGCTGTAGTGCGCGGCCTGCGCGCGGTGTCGGATTTCGAGTATGAATTCCAGCTTGCCGGCATGAACCGTCAGTTATTCCCCGAGATGGAAACCATTTTCCTCACTCCTGCAGAGCAATATATGTTTGTTTCCGCCAGCCTGGTGCGGGAAATTGCTCAGTTGAACGGTGACGTCAGCCAGTTCGTCTCCCCGAAGGTGCAGGCCAGCATCGCGCGCAAGCTGGGACGAGAGTAGAGGATTTCAGCCTATGGCCTTGATGATCACTGATGAATGCATCAATTGCGACGTATGCGAGCCGGAGTGCCCGAACGGTGCCATTTACCAGGGCGAGGAAATCTACCAGATCGACCCCAGCCTGTGCACGGAATGCGTCGGGCATTTCAACAATCCGCAATGCCAGGATGTCTGCCCGGTGGCTTGCATTCCGCACGACCCCGGCCATGTGGAGAGCAGTGACCAGCTTTACCAGAAATACCTGCGTATTGTGCAGATAAAACAGGTGGGATAATCGCGAAGGGCATTGCGTCATGTTCAGTTTTGGTAGGGCGTAGTCGCTGTTAAGGCAGTACGCCGTATTTACTGGGCAACTATCGGTTTGGATATTTCTCGCATGATGGTTGGGTATTGCCATGTTGCCTTTCGCCCCTCGGCGAGTCACTTTCATTTGCCTCGCCAAATGAAAGTAACCAAAGCAAAGGCGACCCCGATTGTCTGCGACCCGGAGCTTTGCTCTGGGTAACCTGCGTTGCTCGCTTTTCATGGGGACTGGCTGAACTCGCTACGCTCAGACAGACGCCAGTCCTGCTTCCATGAAAAGCTGCGCTACTCGGCGCAGCCAGACGGGGGCAACGTCAACAGCGACTTGGCATTGCTGCGCTCGCCCTTGGTCTTGTGGGGCATGCCCCAACTCTTTATTGTTTGTCATCCGGGCATGACGGGAGTGTGTGCAAACGAAAATATCGAGGCAGAGTATCTATGAAAAGATCATCAATAGACGCTTAGGCCAATCAACAGCTAGGCCATCCCTGAGCATCTGTATCTGTTGCTGACGTGCGCATCATGCTGGAGACGGTTTCGATAATGAATTCAGCAAGCGTGTGATACGGCTGACGATGTCGTCGATTTGCTGAGGGCTGCAAATCAGCGGCGGCAACAGCCGGATGACGGTATCGCGCGTGACCGTGATGAGCAGCCGTTGCTCTTTCAGTGCCTGTGGCACCACGTGCGCGCATGGTATGTCCAATTCTATTCCCACCATCAATCCCTGTCCGCGGATGGCAATAACATTCGGATGTTGCTGCAATCCGATTTGCAGACCGTTGAGCAATTGCTTGCCGAGGACGGCAGCCTGTTGCGACACATTGTCGCGCGCCATGATATCGAGCACGGTGCAGGCGACCCGGCAGGCCATCGGGTTACCGCCAAAGGTGGAGCCATGCAAGCCTGGAGCAAACAGCTCAGCGGCCGTTCCGCGTGCGAGGCAGGCGCCGATCGGGAAGCCGTTGCCGAGCGCTTTTGCCAGCGTGATGACATCCGGGCTGATAGCCGCATGCTGGTGGCCGAACCATGCGCCGGTACGCCCGATGCCGGTTTGCACCTCATCCAGCATCAGCAGCCAGCCATGCTGGTCGCACAAGGCGCGCAGCTTGCGCAAATAGTCGGCGCTGGCGACGCGGATGCCTCCCTCGCCCTGCACCGGCTCCAGCAAGACCGCCACAATATCCGGGTTAAGCGTGGCGGCTTTTTCCACCGCCTCAATATCGTCGTAAGGAATGCGCACGAAGCCCGGCATCAATGGCGCAAAACCATGTTGTTTGGCGGCATTGCCTGTTGCGGACAGCGTGGCGAGCGTGCGGCCATGAAAAGCATTCTCCATGACCAGTACTTGCGGGTTGGCAACCTGTTTGCGGCTGCCATGCAGCCGTGCCAGCTTGAGCGCGGTTTCGTTTGCCTCAGCACCCGAGTTGCAGAAGAACGCGCGCTCCATGCCAGCCAGTTCGCATAATTTCTTGCCTAGTCGTTCCTGCCATTCAATGCGGAACATATTGGAGGTATGCAGCAATTGGCCTGATTGCTCGGCGATGATGCGGCTAATTTCCGGATGCGCATGCCCGAGGCTGGTGACGGCGACACCGGCAATCGCATCCAGGTACTCCTTGCCATTGGCGTCCCATAGCCGGGCGCCGTCGCCGCGGACGAAAGCCACATTTTGCCGCGCATAGGCAGCCATGAGCGCTGATGACGGTTGCGGTTGGTTCTTGCTGGCTTCAATGCTTGCCCGGATGGATTGCAGGTTGCGTACTTGCTGGCCCTGGTCATTGAAATTGTCGGGCGACAGCCAGTGCTGCAAAGCCTGCCGGTGCTGCGGCCACTCCTGGGCCAGCATCGAATACCAGGCCGTGTCACGGTTGCGGCCCTTGTAGACCATGGCTTGCCGGAATGTGCCCTCATACTTGAATCCCAACCTTTCTGCGGTCCGGCGTGAGCGTAGGTTCAGGCTATCGCATTTCCATTCGCAGCGGCGGTAACCTAGTTGCTCAAACACATAGCGTAGTAGCAGGAAGTTCGCCTCGGTGGAAAGCGGGGTGCGTTGCAGCGCGGGCGAGAAGGCTACAAAGCCGATCTCGATCACGCCATGTTCGGGCTGGATGCGCATCAGCGCCAATGTGCCCAATGCTTCGGAGGTGCGCTGGTCTATCACGGTATAGTGGAATGCAGAGGTATCCCGTGCAATCTTTTCTGCATAGGCGCGATAGTCGTCAGCGCAGCTAAACGGCCCGACGGAGAGATAAGTCCAGTCACTGCCGCCTGCGGCAAGGCGATAGGCGGAATACAGAGCAGAGGCGTGGCGCTCGGGCGAGAGCAGCTCCAGGCGGCACCATTCTCCTTCCAGGGCCAGTTTTCCGGGTAGCGGGCGAGGTTGCCAGTCCGGCATATCCATGCCTATGGGCTGACCATATTGATTGGCTGTGTCCGGCGCGGACGGGGCGCCATCAAATCCGGGGTTGAACATAGTGATACTCATCTTTATTGTCATTGATGGCCGGATGCATCCGGCCAGTAATAGCTGTCTGCCAGGGCGCGGGCGCCGAAGATGGCTTGCCCGATGCGTACGATGCTGGCGCCCTCCTCGATCGCAATCTCGAAATCGCCGGACATGCCCATGGATAATTCGTCCAGCACCACGCCCGCCGGAGCGTCCTGGCGCAACTGATCGCGTAGTGTCCGTAGGGAGACAAAGCATCGGCGAACTTGTTCCGTGTCTGCGGAAAATACTGCCAATGTCATCAGGCCGCGCACCCGCAATGCTGAAAAAGCAGGCAAGTGGCGGATGAAGCCGGCGACCTCTGCGGGCGGCAGGCCGTACTTGCTCGCCTCGCCGGATGTGTTGACCTGCACCAGCACATTCAGCGAGCGGCCCTCGCTTTGCAGCCGACGCTCCAGCGCATCGGCCACATGCAGGCTGTCCAGCGCCTGGAACTCGCTGGCGAAGCGCGCTACCTGCTTCGCCTTGTTGCTTTGCAAATGCCCGATGACAGACCAGCGCAAATTCTGCAGGTCCGCCATGGCTTCGGCCTTGCGCTGGGCTTCCTGCACCTTGTTTTCTCCCAGAAAGTGGCAGCCCGCGGCATAGGCGAGGCGGATGTGTGCTTCATCGACTGTCTTGCTGACCGGCAGCAGGCGCACCGAGGACGGGTCGCGCCCGGTTCGTTGGCAGGCTGCGGCAATACGCTTATGCACGGTAGCCAGGTTGTGCTGGAGATCGGCAGCTGTCAGCGCCTGTGGGTAAGAAGGAGCGTGTTGATGATAGGGCAGTGTACTCATTGAACTGGATTCCATGGGGAAATAGCTTGCGCAGTCTAACCATTGTTTTATACCCTTAAAATGGACTGAATAAACCATCCAATTTTATGGAGTATACCCATCCAATGATTAAGTATGCCCAACTGGAATCCGTGAAAGCTTTTTTACATGATCCCATGCACGGCGCCTTGCCGCGTCATGTGCGTATCCAGCGGGCATTGCGGCAACTGATGTTGGATGGCGTGCTGGCGGTGGGCAAGGCATTGCCAGCATCACGTGTCTTGGCGCAATCTCTGGGCGTGTCGCGCGATACGGTGGAGGCAGCATATGGACAGCTGCATGCAGAAGGCTTCATAGAACGACGCGTGGGCAGTGGCAGTTTTGTCTCGGAGCGGGTGAAATTGCATCGGCCAGATGGGCTTCGAAAATCAAGGCAGCAAGCTCGCCTTTCCTCCCTCGCAACATCGCCGCTCAGCCGTCGCGGTACGGCTATTTTCAAAAGTGGCGGCGTGCGTGACTTTATGCTGCAAGCACGGCCATTCACACCCGGCGTGCCGGAAACGCGCAATTTTCCCTTGCAGACTTGGGAACGCCTGCAGCGGCAGGTGTTGAAGGAATACGGCACGCATATATTGGCGCATGCACATCCACAAGGAGTGGAGGCATTGCGTTGCGCGATTGCGGATTACGTCAACCTGGAGCGCGGCGCGAGGGCGGCACCTGAGCGCGTGCTGGTGCTGACCAGCTCGCAGCAGGCATTGACCCTGTGCGCGCAGGTGTTGCTGGATGCCGGGGACAGCATCTACATCGAAGATCCGGCCTATCACGGTGCGCGCAAGGCGTTCGATGCCGCCGGGCTGGTCTGCCGCCCCGTGCCGGTGGACGCGCAGGGCATGATGGTCGAACATCTATACCAAGACACTGCCAAAGCCGCCTGCCTGACGCCTTCGCATCAATATCCCACCGGTGCGACCCTGAGCCTGGACCGCAGGCTGGCAGCCATCGAATGGGCACGGCAGCGAGGCGCATGGCTGATTGAGGACGATTACGACAGCGAATTCCATTACCACGGCAAGCCCACGGTCTGCGTGCAGGGGCTGGATGAATACGAGCGCACGCTCTATATCGGCACTTTCACCAAATCCCTGTTCCCGGGCTTGCGCATCGGCTATATGGTGCTGCCATCCGCCTTGGTCGAACCCATGACGATCGCTCGCACCTTGATGGACGGCCACAACGCACCGCTGGCGCAACTGACCTTGGCGCGCTTTATCGAGAGCGGCCATTTCAGCGCCCATATTCGCAATATGCGCAGCCTATATGCCGCGCGGCGCGATCACTTAGTGCAATTGCTGCGTACTCACTTGGTTGGCGTCGTCGAACCTCTGGTGCCGGATGGCGGCATGCAGATACCGTGCATGCTGCTGCGCGATATTCCGGAACAGGAGGTCATCGCCAAGGCGCGCGGCGTGGGCATCGAACTATTTGGCCTGTCTGCGCTATATGCCGGAGAGGCGGAAAAGCGCGGTTTTGTGATGGGTTTTGCGGCTTATACGCCGTTGGAACTGGAAGGGGCTGTGAGGAAGCTGGTGGAGGTGTTGGGGAGTGTTTAGCCAGCATTGGTAAAGAGGACCAAGTTCAGCATCATGTTAGATATATTTCACGGCCAGTGATGAAAAAATAGGAACAACTCATTTTCTAACGGGCGGGAAGCAAAATAAATATCTTTTCTTTCCCGATCCCTGGTGTCCAGGGGAGTATTAATGACCTCACCTTTCCAGTGAGCAATTGGACGATAAGAAAAGCCTTTGTAATCACCACCACCGGCTAGACCAACAGACCAAACTGGCAACCGAAATGAACATTGGCCTTCGTAGTAAACACCTTTGACGCCCGCGACCTTAAACAAGGGGTATAACTGATCCTTCAGTTCTTGAGGCGCCTGCGGTCTAGACCATTCTGGATCAAGCATCACAATCTGCTGAATTAAGCCGCGCCGCGAAGCGGCGTCGGCTTGAATGAATTGTTAGGCTTTCGCAATTCTCTTGGCTACGGACGAGGCTAGCTCGGGAGCCGTATTGTATGCCTTAATTGCTGGATGCATTGATGCAATATGCTCAATGATATTGGCAACTGACTTTGTTGCTGCCTCAATTTTATCTAGCCTCACTTCTTTTTTCTGGAGAGTCTCTACTGGAATTTTGTGAGCATCAAAACACGGGATGCCATTGACAAACAATTGGAATTTGTAACCAATTTCCATTTTTCTGTCGTCAGAGAAAACCCCATCGGATCCCACCTCTTCTTTGTATGGGTACGTAACAACAGAGAATGGCTGCCTTTTGAATATTGCTACAACAGTCGCGCCAATGGCTGCACCTATGACAATTCCGATGCATATATAAATCGCCACTTCCATGATTTCCCCTGATGGTTGATGAAAAGCCTAACGTTTGAATTAACGGGCGCGCTTTAGCGCGTCCCTGTTGAATGATTTGTTAGCTTTTCTTTGTGCTTAGCCCACCAAATGCCTATCACCTCAGACATTTCAGGCTTAAATGCTGCGATGTAATCGTCAGCCACGCCCTGTGCCCCTGTGGCATGGGGAAGGACAACAATCGTCAGCTTCTCATACTGCTGAAAACCAAATCGAAGGCGCCTTCGTGGCTTGCCGTTGAAATACACGTCTTTTTGAAGCCACCTAGTTTCCCCTTTGCGGGCGCCAAAAATGGATTCGACCTTAATGCTTAAAGCAGGTGAAGTGAATGCCCCAAGAAGCTCCCTGCCAAAGAAAAAAATTACGCTTGGTTTCAATGCTTCGCACGTCTGGAAGAATGACTCGTTATCCTCAATACATGCCTGCTGAGTGTTAATGCCATCCATATTGTTTGAGCATGTTTGTAGCCAGTTTGTTTGAACGATTGACCTTTCGAACGAACCTGCTTTCTCGCTACTTCGTGCAAGCTCGTAACCCCATAGTGAAAACCAAGAAACAATACGGTTTCTAAATGGATAGTCATTGACCTCACCGTCCGAAAAAAAAGATTTATGCGGGTCTGCCCTGTTAATTCCGGCAACATCCCGCAACTCATCATTTTTGCTGTAACCGTGATTCAGACCACATAGAAGAAGCCCCCCGTCTCTGTTCTCGGGGCCGATCAATGAGTGAACAGGCAGTTCGTTCATTTCGTTACCAAAGCCTTAGAACTAACTGTCCTGCAACCACCAAAACGGATGACTTTCCAATTTCGTAGGTATTTGATGAGTTTGAGCCAGTTTTCGGCTTTACCTTCTGCCCATCGATAACCCACGTATTTGAAGATGACGCACTGGTCTTTGGTTTCAGTTCCTTTCCATCCCATATCCATGTATTGGATGAGGATGCACTAGTTTTTGGCTTTATTTCCTTACCGTCAAAAATCCAAGTATTTGAAGATGAAGCGCCTGACTTTGGCTTTAACTCTTTACCATCGCAGACCCAATTGCTGGGTAATTCAATCTTGTTCGCCATATTTTTCTCCTTTGGTTGTTTTGAAGAAGGGAATACCTGCTTCAATGAAAGCTAACTATATTTAGATAACCAGATGGTATGGAAGCGTGATGGGTTAAGTCAATTGCTCTTTTCTATAATTTCAATGCTATAGCCCAATGATAGTAATTTAGGCCGCCTAAAATTTTGCAGATGGAAATAACCGGGCTGATTCAAGTTATCCATATAACATGCTCTATCAAACAAAAGGTGCAAGACCTTACGGTTATAATGAATCTATCAACATCAACACTATTGGAGAAAGCCATGCGCATATTGCATACCATGTTACGGGTCGGCGACCTGGAGAAGTCGCTGGCGTTTTATACCCAGGTGCTGGGCATGAAGCTGTTGCGCCGCCATGAGTACCCGGAAGGCAAGTTCACCCTGGCGTTTGTCGGTTATGGCAGCGAGAGCGACCAGGCGGTGATCGAGCTGACGCATAACTGGGATACTGCCAGTTATGACAAGGGAAATGCCTATGGGCATATTGCGATCGAGGTCGATGACGCCTATGCGGCTTGCGAGACGGTGAAGCAGGCGGGCGGCAAGGTGGTGCGCGAGGCTGGGCCGATGATGCATGGCACGACTGTGATTGCCTTCATCGAAGACCCGGATGGCTACAAGGTGGAATTCATCCAGAAGGGCACCTGGACTCCCGCTTGAGCGAATATATAAGGAGCAAACATGACGCTTACGCAAGCGACGGCAGCAGCCGATTCACCTGATCTGGCGACAGATGTGCAGCAGTATGCCGGCCTGAAGTCGTCCGGCCTGTTGCAGGCGCTCATCAATACGGCCAAGGCGCTGCCTACCGTGCGCATGGGAGTGGTGCATCCCTGTGATGCGGTGAGCCTGGGTTCTGCGCTGGAGGCCAGGAAGCTGGGGCTGATCGACCCGGTGCTGATCGGGCCACAGGCGAGGATCGAGGCGGTGGCCACGAAAGAAGGGCTATCGCTGGATGGCATCGAGGTGATCGACATGCCGCACAGTCACGCGGCTGCGGCCAAGGGTGCGGCGCTGGCCGCTGCGGGCGAGGTGCAGGCGCTCATGAAGGGCAGCCTGCATACCGACGAGCTGATGTCCGCCATCTTGCCTTCTGCGGTGGGGCTGCGCACCAAGCGGCGGGTGTCGCATTGCTTCATCATGCAGGTGCCGACCTATCCGCGTCCCCTGATTATTACCGATGCCGCGATCAATATCGCGCCCGACCTGATGGTCAAGGCGGATATTGTGCAGAACGCCATTGACCTTGCGCGGGTGCTGGGCGTCAGTCAGCCCAAGGTGGCATTGCTGGCAGCGGTGGAAACCGTGTCGGCGCATATGCAGGCCACGCTGGATGCGGCGGTACTGTGCAAGATGGCCGATCGCGGGCAGATCAGCGGCGGCGTGCTGGACGGGCCATTGGCGTTCGATAATGCCATTTCACGCGCGGCAGCGGACATCAAGGGCATACGTTCCGAGGTGGCGGGCGAGGCGGATATCCTGGTAGCGCCCGACCTGGAAAGCGCCAATATGTTGGCCAAGCAGCTCGAATATCTGGGTAATGCCGCCAGCGCTGGCATTGTTCTGGGTGCAAAAGTACCCGTGGTGCTGACCAGCCGCGCCGACCCCGGCATCAGTCGTTTGGCTTCCTGTGCCGTGGCGGTGATACTTGCCTGCCATTACCGGGACAATCCGCCATGAAGCAGTTAGTGCTGGTGCTCAATTGCGGTTCTTCCAGTATCAAGTTCGGCCTGTTTGACATCGGCGCAGGCGAAATCGCGCGCAAGCCGCTATGGAACGGCAAGGTGGACGGCATACTCAGCGGCTCGCCCACCTATGGCGACAGCCTGACCAAGCCGCATGCGATCACGCTGGATACCGCCCATCCTTATGCTGCGGCCTTGCGGCAGATCGTGGCGATGACCAGGGAGCAGTTGCAGGATGGGCAATTGGCGGCGATTGCGCACCGCGTAGTGCATGGTGGCAGCCGTTATTTCACGCCCGTGCGCGTGAATGCGCGGGTGTTGGAGGACTTGCACAGTTATATTCCGCTGGCGCCGTTGCACCAGCCTTTTGCACTGGAAGCAATCGAACTGTTGCTGGAGATAGATGCGAGCCTGCCGCAGATCGCCTGTTTCGACACGGCCTTCCACCATACCCTGCCCGAGGTGGAGCAGGTGCTGCCCTTGCCTTATGCGGCCTTCGAGCGCGGCATCCGCCGTTATGGTTTTCACGGCTTATCCTATGAATATATGGCAGTGCATTTGCCGGAACTGGCAGGCGAGCGGGCCAAAGGCCGGGTGATCGTCGCGCATATGGGCAGCGGCGCCAGCCTGTGCGGCATGCAGAATCTGCAAAGCGTGGCTACCACCATGAGTTTTTCCGCGCTGGACGGCTTGATGATGGGCACCCGCTGCGGCGCGCTCGACCCTGGCGTGCTGTTACATATGATGGAGGTGGAGCATCTCACGCCTGCCAGGGTGGGTGCAATGCTGTATCACGAGTCGGGTTTGCTCGGCGTCTCCGGTATCGCTTCCGATCCGCGTGTCCTGCTGCAATGCGAGGCGGCAGAGCCGCGCGCACGATTGGCGCTGGCATTGTATGTCCGACGTATCGTACGGGAAATCGGCGCGATGGCAGCCGTGCTGGGTGGGCTGGATATGCTGGTGTTCACGGCCGGTATTGGCGAACACAATACGGATATCCGCGAACGCGTGGTTCAGGGGCTGGCGTTTCTGGGTGTGCAGCTTGATGCTGCCGCCAACCAGTCGCATGCCACGGTGATTTCATCGAAAGAAAGCGCCATTCCCGTGCTGGTTGCTCTGACTAATGAAGAGTGGATGGCTGCGCGTCATGCGCAGCGTGTGTTGCAGGCAGGTGGTCAATAAAGCCCTAATCCGGGCCGTGGTTGGCTTCCAGCGCCAGTTTCAGCCGCATCACGCCTTCATGGATTTCTTCCAGATCAAGATTGCCGAAACCGAGCCGGAAAGCGGCAGGTGCTGGCTGGTGAGTAGCAAAATTAGCTGCAGGTAGCAAACTCACCTTGTATTTTTCTGCCTGTTTAAGCAATAACTGCATTATTTTCTGCTTCTTGAGCAGAATCCAGAAGGCCAATCCGCCGATGGGTTGCCTGAATTCTACATGGTCGGCCAAGTGTTCCTGAATGAGTTGTTCCAGGTAGTGGCGGCGTTCGGAATAAATCTTGAAGGTCTTGCGGATATGGTGGCGTAATGTGCCGCTGTTGATCAATTCCGACACAGTTTGCTCGGTGACGGAGTTCCCCTGTCGGTCCATGAGCATGATTTCACGGCTACAGCGTTCCACGAGGCTGCTGGAGGCTACCAGGTAGCCGATGCGCAGCGCGGGCGCGAGCACCTTGGAAAGCGAGCCGACATAGATCACGCGTTTCTGCCTGTCGTTGCTGGCCAGCGGCAGGATTGGGTGGTGGGTGAAATGGAATTCGTGGTCGTAGTCATCCTCGATGATATGGAAATCATAGGTCTCGGCCAGCATCAATAGTTTCAGGCGCCGTTCCGCGGTCATGGTGACGGTGGTGGGGAACTGGTGGTGCGGCGTGACATAGAGCGCGCGTATGGGCGTGGTTTTGCATAATTGTTCCAGTTCATCCACTTTGAGGCCGTATTCATCCAGGCCAACGCTCAGTATCTGCGCGCCGCAGGACTGAAAGGCATCTCGCGCTGGAGGGTAGGTCAGGTCTTCGACTACTACATAGTCGCCTGGCTGCACCAGTACCCGCGCGGCGAGAAAAATCCCCATCTGGCTGCCGCGGACGATACATATATTATCCGGTGTGACATACAGGCCGCGTTCCATATTCAGCATGTTCGCCACCGAGCTGCGCAACGCGAACATGCCTCTGGGGTCGCCATAGGTCAGGCAATGGTTCTTTTCCGCGTGCAGCAGGCTATGACGGAAAGCTCGGGCGATGGTGCTGGCGGGAATCAGCCGTGTGTCCGGCATGCCGTCGCTGAAATAAATGACACCTGCTTGCATGGGGGTCCATGCTGATGGCTCCTCAGGGTTGGTGCTCTCGGTATGGGAGGCTGTGCGGGATGGTGCGGGATGAATAGGCGAGACAGGTAGATTGGGCGAGACGAAGGTTTTGCTGCGCATGGCGGAGGATAGCCAACCCTGAGCGATCAACTCGTCATAGGCCATGATGACGGTCTTGCGATTCACTTCCAGGTTGCTGGCAAGTTGGCGGGTGCTAGGCATGGGGGAAGAGGCCGTAAGCCTGCCCGCCTGGATTTCCTCAATGATCTTCTGCACGATCTGCATGAAGACCGGCAATCTGGACCCCGGCTCCAGCTCAAACTTGAAATCCCATAACCTGACCCGCTTTACCATGTCGTTTTCCCTATAGTTGCTATGACTTAATCATTTAATCGTTGGAATTATTAAATGTGATAATGCATGAAAAATTCATTCTGGACCATGCATTATAAATTTTCTGGCACTTCTTTGTTCCAGAAACAAATTATTACAATTGGTAACACTATGGTAATGATTTTTTAAAAACAAAATAAAAATATTGAGTTGTATTTACCAAAAAATACGTGGAGAAGCGAGGAAAAGCATGAATACGGTTTCTAATGATGTAGAGCTGGCTGATTGGCGCACCAAGGCGCTCAAGCTGGAGAGCGAAGTTGGCAAGATCATCGTCGGCCAGACCAAGGCCATTCGACTGATGACTACCGCGATTTTCGCGCGGGGGCATGTGCTGCTGGAAGGCGGCGTCGGCGTGGGGAAAACCACCTTGCTGCAATCCATCACGCGTGGCATTGGCGGGGCCTACGAGCGTATTGAGGGCACGGTGGACCTGATGCCCAATGACCTGATCTATCACACCTACCTCAATTCCGAAGGCCGTCCACAGATTGACGAGGGCCCGTTGCTGCGCGCCGGGGAGAACCTGTCGGTATTCTTCTTCAACGAAATCAACCGCGCGCGTCCGCAGGTGCATGCCTTGATGCTGCGCGTGATGGCCGAGCGCCACCTGCAGGCGTTCAAGAAGGATTACCGCCTGCCGCACATGGTAGTGTTCGCCGACCGCAACCAGGTGGAGAAGAACGAGACCTTTGAAATCCCTTCTGCCGCGCGCGACCGCTTCATGATGGAAATTCCCATCCATATCCCCGAGAGCCGCGAGCACCGGAAATCCCTGATGTTCGATACCAAGTTTCAACACGCCGAGACGTTGACGCAGCAGGTGCAGGATCATGTGCTGCAATTTGAGCAGCTCAACGATTTTTCCGACACCATCCAGCGCCATGTGCGTTCCAGCCATGTGCTGGAGGAATATGCGCTGGATTTGTGGGAGGCGACGCAGGAACCAGACAAGTTCGGCATCAAGCTAGAAGGCGTGGAGGTTTCCCGCCTGGTGCAGGCGGGCGCCAGTCCGCGCGGCATGGGCATGCTCATGAAGGCGGCCCGGGTCAATGCGTGGCTCAATGGACGCGATAGCCTGCTGCCCGAGGATATCCATGCTGTGTTCCACGAAGTCATCGCGCACCGCCTGGTGTTCAACCCGATGTACGACTCCAAGCGCACCGCGCTGGCGCGCGACCTGACCGCACAGATCATCCATACCGTCGCAGTTCCCGGCAAGCATTGACGCAGCGGGCTGGCCATGATTGCAATACCGGAACAGTTCTTTACCTACAGCATTCCCTGGAAATCGGACAACCACCACCTGGGCGACCATCCGGGCAACCAGCGCGGTGTCGGCTTCGAATACCGCGGCAATGTGCCGCTGGTGGATTATCCCGACCTGCGGCGCGTGGATATCAGCCGCAGCCTGCGCGATCCGTTCGACCAAATACAGGTGCGCCTGTTCAACCAGGAAAGCCCGACCCCGGTGTATATCCTGTGCGATATGTCCAGCTCCATGCAGTTCAAGGGGCACACCAGGAAGCTGGACCAGGCGGTGGAGATTGCCGCTTCCATCGGCGCCGCCGTAGCGCATGCCGGGGATGTCTATAGCTTCATCGGCTACCACGACAAGGTGGTGGAGGAAACATTGCTGCCGCTGGGCAACCGCTTGCCCGAACTGCTTGGGCAGTTATGCCTGGTGGAAGCCTGCGAGGACATGGGGCGCGGCAGCGATGGCGTGCTGGAGGCGCCGCAATACTTGGGACAGAAGAAGAGCCTGGTGTTCTGGCTATCGGATTTCCACATGCCGCTGGCGCATATCGAGCAGGTGCTGACTGCGATGTCCGCGCACCAGGTCGTTCCCGTGGTGCTCTGGGACGATTATGAAATCAGCAGGCTGCCCAGGCTGGGTTTCAGCAACATGATAGACCCGGAAACCGGCGTGAGCCGCACACTGTTCTTCACCTCGGCCCTGCGCCAGCAGGTGGAAGACAGCTATGTGGCGCGCAAGCAGGTGCTGCAGCAGCTCTTCCTCAAGTTCGATAGTCCACCGCTATATGTCACGGACGAATATCACCCTGACTTGATGACCCATTATTTCCAACAGTATTTGAGCATATGAACAAAATCATTCCACTCATGGCGTTGCTGGCGGCAATGCTGGCTGGCCCCCAAGCCGTTGCAGACACTGCCGCAACTGCCGCTACAACATCCGCAGCCGCACCGGAGGTTGCCGTCACCAATCCGCCGCGCTCCTATGGGGTGCAGATCGGCGACGTGCTGATGCGGCAAATCCGCTTTACCCTGCCTGACAACAGCAAATTGGTGAAAGGCAGCCTGCCCGCCAGGGGCAGCAGGCAGGACGGCATCGAGCTGGTCGGCGTGCAGGTGCAGCAGGATGGCAAGCAGGGGCAGCATGTCCTGCAATTGCAGTACCAGGTATTCGCAAGCAAGGATAGCCCGGCTGCCATGCAGTTGCCGGAACTGAGCCTGAGGTTCAGCGCCGCTGACGGCCAGGAGCAAACCCTGGAAGTCCCGGCATGGAAGTTCTGGTTCGCGCCGCTGGTCAGTGGCAACGCAGCACGGCTGGGCAAGGCGTTCGTCAACATGCAAAATCAGTTCCGTCCGCCGCTGGTGGATATCAGCGGCCTGCAACGCTGGCTGGCGGTATTCGCCGGGCTGATCGTCCTCGGCGCGCTGGCGCTGGTGTATATCAATGCCGAACGCAAGTGGCTGCCGTTCATGGGCGGCGCGTTTGCCCAGGCGCACCGCCGCATCAAGCGCCTCAAGCCGTCGTCGCCGTCGGCCACCCAGGAAGCGTTCTACCATATGCATACCGCGTTCAACACCTGGTATGGCGGCAACTGCTTTGTGCAGGATATCGACCGCTTCGTGCAGAAATACCCAAGTTTTGGCAGGTCGCGCGCGGAAATCGACCGCTTCTTCACCAGCTCCAATGAGCAACTGTTCTTCGAGCTGGATCGGGATGCGGCAGAAGTGCTGGCGGAACTGAAGCGACTCAGCAAGCAATTCCGCCACTGCGAGCGAGGTGTGGCGTGAGTTTCCAATATCCCTGGCTGCTGATACTGTTGCCGTTGTGCTTCGTCCCGTTCTGGCTCAAGGGGCGGCAGGGCACCTTGTATTCATGGGTGACGATACTGCCGCAGGACCGCGTGTCGCGGCTCATGGATTATGGCCTCAAGACTATCATGACGCTGTTGCTGCTTTCCATCCTGCTGGCGCTGGCGCATCCGCATGGCCCGGAAAAGGTGGTGCAGCGCGTGGGCAAGGGTGCGCAGATCGCGATGGTGATCGACCGCAGCGTGAGCATGGACCATCCTTTCGCCGGGGACGTGACTTCCGGCAGCGCGGGAGAGATCAAGTCCACGGCGGCGCGGCGCTTGATTACCAAGTTCATCGACTCCCGCCCGGACGACATGATGGGCGTGGTGGGCTTCTCCAACTCCGCGCTCTATGGTGTCAAGATCACCACCAGCCGCGATGCGATCCATGCTGCCATCAACGCGGCAACCAGCCCTTCAATCAACCAGACCAATATCGGCGCCGGGCTGACCAAGGGCGCGACATTGTTCGACAATATCGAGAGCACGGGCTCGCGCGCCATCATCCTGTTGTCCGACGGAGCAGGGAAGTTAAGTCCTCGCGTCAAGGCTACCTTGCAGGCAACCTTGAAGAAAAACAATCTGGCCTTGTACTGGATCGTGCTGCGTCAGCCTGACGACGTGAGCATCTTCTCCAAGAACCAATACGATGAGGACAGGGTGCCGACCGCAATCGCGCTGGACAGGTACTTCAAGTCGCTGAATATCAAGTACCAGGCCTATGAGGCGGATAACCCCGATACCCTGCAATCCGCGATACAGGATATCGGCAACCGCGAAAACAAGACGATTCAATACCCCATTACCATTCCAGGCCGCAATTTCTCGCAGGATTTTGCCGTGCTGGCGCTGGCATTGGGATGCGTGGTATTGCTGCTTAAGAATCTGAGGATTTATTCATGGAAAAACACTTGAAAATCAAGAACGCCGTGGCAGGTGTGGTACTGGCCGTCGGCCTCATGGGGGTGGGCATTACCCTGTACCAGATCCGCCAGGCGGAACAGGTCAACCATGCCCTACGCACCGGCGGGGAAATCGGCGGCGAGGACTATCCCTTGCAGCACAAGTTCGCCGAAGCCTATTTTCAGGGCGAAGCGAAGAACTATAAGCATGCGGCGCAGAATTACGGCCAATTGCTGGAAAAATTGGACAAAGTGGGCAATATCAGCCCGGAACTGCGCGCGCAGGTATATTTCAATATCGGCAACAACCTGTTCCGTTCGGGGCTGATCCGCATGGTGGGCGAAGACGGCAGCCTGCAGGATGAGGCCAAATATGCCTACGCGCAGGCGGTTGTCGCTTACGAGCAGGCATTGAAACAGAATCCTGCGCAGTCCGAAGCCAAGTTCAACCTCAGCCTGCTGCATGCCGTGATTCCCGCCAATATGCAGATCGGCAAGCGCGAGCAGACCGGGATGGAGTTGAGCAACCTGCCGATAGGATTGCCATGAAACCGTTGCTGATACTGCATCGCGCCCTCGCATGGGGCCGTCAACATTATGAAAACGTGCTGATCGCGCTGGCATTGCTGTTGTTGCTGGCTTCCTTGGTCAAGCCGCAGATGATGCTGAAGCAAGAGGTACACAACTTTCTGCTGCTTGCGGACGTGTCGCAAAGCATGAATGCCCAGGACGTGAAGCTGAACAACAAGGAAGTCAGCCGCATGGCCTACACCCAGCAGTTGATGAAGCGGGTGGTGGAAACGTCGAAATGCGGCACCTATATCAGCGTGGGCGTATATGCGGCAGAAAACGTCGCTTTACTGCTGACACCGTTGGAAGTCTGCGCCAATTACGACGAGATAATGGATACCATCTCGCAATTGGAGTGGCGTATGGCCTGGAGTGGCAACAGCCGGATCAGCTTTGGGGTGAAAGCGGCAGAAAGTGTGCTGGATTACCTGGATGCGCCTGCCAGGATGCTGTTTTTCACCGATGGCGACGAGGCGCCCAAGGCGAATGCCATCAATAAGCTGGATTTGACCGATGTGCGCGTTGGTAGCCGCACAGTATTTGTTGGCGTGGGGGGCAAGGAGGCAGTGGGTATTCCGCGCTATAACGCCAACAACAAATGGGTAGGCTTCTGGAGCATGGATTCCAAGGCAGAGGAAGGCGGAGGCGGCGGTAACTACGCCGATGCCAGCAAGGATGATCCTGATCCCGAAGTGGCTTCTGCGGAGTGGGATCGCTACCTTTCCATGCTGGACGAGGAATATCTGATCGCTCTGGCGGAAGAAATCAAGGCGCAATACATAGAAGGCACGGACAGCAAGGAGTTCCTGGACTTTGTTCAGAAACAGAAACCGGCTGCAAAAATTGTGACTATCTATTCTCTGACCTGGATTTATTACAGCCTGGCGTTTCTCTGCGTGCTGGGCATTTACCTGCCCAATCTGCGCGCGGGCAAGGGAAGGTTGAAGTTAAGCTAGCTGCCAGACGATAACAATGGGCTATGTGCCCGGTGCTGAATGTACTGACAATCCGCCAAGCACATTACAAGCAAACCCTGCCAGTCTGAGGGTTTGCTTTTTTTTTTGTGCGCCCGTCATCAGCAGCAATGTAAGGATTTGTAAGGGAGGCTATGTCAAGGGCAGTGGTATGTAGAGTTGTGTAAATTCATTTGCGACAAGCCGGGCGGGCCAATAATATTATGCCCAGGATAGCAGCCTGGGCGAATGTTTTCGGGGTTTTCAGGCCGCTTTCATTGTTCAATTCATCCTTCTGAGTTCCTATGTCCAGTCCATTATCGAAAGCTCTGCGTCCCTGGTTTATCCTGATTATTATTCTGGCAGCGGTGGTGTATGCGCTATGGAAATACCTGCCGCTCTCGTCTTCCGATAACCAGGGACCTTCCGGCATGCGGCAGGGCATGCCGCCCGGTGGTCCGGGTGGATCTGGGCCTGGTATGCGTCCCGGCGGCGGACCGGGTGGCCCCGGCATGGGAATGGGTCCGCGCGGCAGGTTTGGTGAAAGCATGCTGGTGAAAGTGGGGACGGTAGCGGAGGCTCCGCTTTCCGTGCAGTTGGAGGCCGTAGGCACGGTGACTTCGCTCAATACCGTTAATGTGACGGCACGCGTGGAAGGGCAACTGAGCAAGATACTGTTCACGGAGGGTCAGGAGGTCAAGCAGGGCGATGTGCTGGCGGAAGTGGATGCCCGTCCGTATGAAGCAGCGCTTAGGCAATCTGAGGGCGTGGTGAGCCAGTACCGCGCTCAGCTCAAGAACGCCGAGATCGATTTGGCGCGCTATCAGGAGCTGCGTGACGAGGACTCCATCGCCATTCAGACGCTGGATACGCAGGCGGCATTGGTGCGCCAGTACCAGGGCAACCTGGAAAATGCGCTGGGCCAGCTTGAGGCTGCCAAGCTCAACCTGGAATTCACCAAGGTGCGTGCGCCCATCAGCGGGCGGGTCGGCCTGCGGCAGGTTGATGTGGGCAACCAGGTATCGGTGGGCGCAACGACTCCCATCACGGTATTGACGCAGACGCGCCCGATCAGCGTGGTATTCAGCCTGCCGGAACAACAGCTTTCTACCGTGCGCGACCAGCTCAAGCGCAACCCGGCCAAGCTGGTGGTGGAAGCGTTGGACCGCCAGCGCCAGGTGCGCCTGGCGACCGGTAAGGTGGCAAGCATAGACAACCAGATTGATGTGACCACGGGTACGTTCAAGCTGCGCGCGCGTTTCGACAATGCTGATGATGGCTTGTACCCCAACCAGTTCGTCAATGTGAGACTGCATGCAGCGGACCGCGGCAAGGCGCTGCTGATCCCGAGCGGCGCTTTGCAGCGCGACGACCAGGGAACCTATGTCTATACCATCAATACAGAAAAGGTCGTGGCCAAGCAGCGCGTCACAGTGGGTATCAGCCAGGCGGAGCAGGTGGAAATCCGCGAGGGCCTGAGCGCCGGGCAGCGCATCGTGATTGACGGTGTGGATCGCTTGTCGGACGGCATGACCGTGCGCGTCGCGGGCGAGGACGACGTAGCGATGGCCGACAATCCGCAAGCAGGGGAGTCGCGTAAGCATGAACGCGGTACCTGGCGCCGCGAGCACCAGGGGCAGGCCCAAGGTGAAAATCCGAATGCAGGAACTGGTGAGCGCCAAGGCCAGCAAGGCGCAGCTTCTGGCGAGCGCCAAGGCGCAGGCCCGGGTGAGCGGCCATGGCAGGGCCGTGGCGAGCAGGCCGGACAGGGTAGAGGTCCGCGTTCATGAATCCATCCCGGATCTTCATTGAAAGGCCGGTAGCAACCACCCTGCTGATGCTGGCCTTGCTGATTTCGGGGCTGCTGGCCTACCGCCTGTTGCCGGTGGCTTCATTGCCCGAAGTGGAGTACCCGACGATACAGGTCAAGACCCTGTATCCAGGCGCCAGCCCCGAGATCATCAATTCCATGATTACTGCCCCGCTGGAAAGCCAGCTCGGCAGGATCGCGGGGTTGGATGAAATGTCGTCCAGCAGCGCTGGTGGCGCTTCAGTCGTGACCTTGCGTTTCAACCTGGACACCAGTCTGGGCATTGCGGAACAGGGCGTACAGGCGGCGATCAACACCGCTTCCAATCTTTTGCCCAATGACTTACCCAGCCAGCCGGTTTACAGCAAGGTGAATCCTGCCGATGTGCCCATCATCACTTTGGCGGTGACTTCGGACGCCTTGTCCCTGCCCAAGGTGCAGGATTTGGTGGATACGCGGCTTGCGCAGAAAATCGCCCAGATTCCGGGCGTCGGCATGGTCAGCCTCAGTGGTGGACAGCGTCCGGCGGTACGCGTCAGCGCGAATTCCACGGCACTGGCTTCCTACGGTTTGAGCCTGGAAAGTATACGTACCGTTATTGCCAATAATAATCTCAATGGCTCCAAGGGTAGCTTCAATGGCGCTACGCGCTCCACTACCATAGACGCCAACGACCAGATGCGTAGCGCGCAGGAATACCAGGACCTGATCCTGAGCTACCAGAATGGCGCGCCGGTGCGCCTCAAAGATGTGGCACAGGCCTATGATGGAGCGGAAAATGAATATCTCGCGGCCTGGGCGGATGACCGGCCGGCCGTGATTGTCAATATCCAGCGCCAGCCGGGTGCGAACGTGATTGAGGTAGTTCAGCGCATCCGTAGCCTGTTGCCTGACCTGGAGGAAAGCCTGCCGGAAAATGTGCAGGTTTCCGTCCTCAGTGATCGCAGCCAGACCATCCATGCCTCGGTCAAGGATACCCAGTTCGAACTGCTGCTGGCGATCGGACTAGTAGTGCTGGTGACCTTCCTGTTCCTGCAGGATGGCCGCGCCACCCTGATTCCTTCAATCGCCGTTCCCTTGTCGCTGATAGGCACCTTCGGCGTCATGTACCTAGCGGGATTCTCCATCAATAACCTGACCCTGATGGCATTGACGATCGCCACGGGTTTTGTGATCGACGATGCCATCGTCATGCTGGAGAACATCGAGCGCTATATCGAGCAAGGCGATTCTCCATTGCAGGCAGCTCTGAAAGGCTCTAAGCAGATCAGCTTCACGATTATCTCGCTCACGATTTCACTGGTGGCGGTGCTGATCCCGCTGTTGTTCATGAGCGATATCGCCGGGCGGCTGTTCCGCGAGTTTGCGCTGACCCTGGCGATTGCCATCCTGGTGTCCATGCTGATCTCGCTCACCTTGACGCCCATGTTGTGCGCCCTATGGCTCAAGCATGTGCCGCAGGGCGAAAAAAGCCGGTTCTCCCGCGCGGGCGCGCGCATGATGCAGGGGTTGATCGACCATTATGCCCATGCACTGAAATGGGTACTGGGACATCAGGGCGTGACCCTGGTGATCGCCTTGTTTACCCTGCTGGTCACGGCCTGGTTCTACCTGTTTCTGCCCAAGGGCTTTTTCCCGATCCAGGATACCGGCCTGATCCAGGGCATCAGCGAGGCACCGCAATCGGTGTCGTTTGCCGCCATGGCCAAAAAGCAGGAAACCCTGGCGCGCATCATCAAGCGCGACCCGGCGGTGGAAAGTGTTTCGTCCTATATCGGCGTCGATGGCACCAATGAGGCGCTCAATACCGGTCGCCTATTGATCAATCTCAAGCCGCATGCCGAGCGCGATGTGACTGCGAGCGAGGTAATCGTGCGGTTGAAAGAGGCAACCGCACGCATGCCGGATTTCAAGCTTTATCTCCAGCCGGTACAGGACCTGACTATCGAGGACAAAACCAGCCGTACCCAGTACCGCTATCTGCTGACCGACCCGGACATCACCGTGCTGCAATCCGCGATGCCGCGCGTGCTGGAAAAGCTGCGACAGTTGCCACAAATTACCGATGTCGCCAGCGACCTGCAGGATCAGGGCCTGCAGACCTATTTGGTGATAGACCGCGATAACGCCGCGCGGCTGGGCGTGACTGTTTCCGCCATCAATGCCGCGCTCTACAACGCCTTCGGCCAGCGGTTGATTTCCACGATCTATACCCAGGCCAGCCAATATCGCGTCGTCATGGAAGTGCCACCAAATTTCCGCAGTGGGCCGGACGCGCTGGATAGCCTGTACGTGCCGGGCAGCAGCGTGGACAGCAACGGCAATACTATAGCCACGCAGATTCCGCTGACTTCGCTGGTGCGCGTGGAAGAGCGCAATACCCTGCTCACTATCAACCACCTCGACCAATTCCCTGCAGCGACAGTATCGTTCAACCTGGCGGACAATGTTGCACTGGGCGATGCGGTGGCGGCGATCCGCACCGCTGTGACCGAACTGGAATTGCCGGGCAGCATACAGACGCGCTTCCAGGGTGCGGCGCTGGCGTTCGAGGCTTCCTTGTCCAATACCCTGCTGCTGGTGCTGGCGGCGCTGCTGTGTATGTATATCGTGCTTGGAATACTGTACGAGAGCTTCATCCATCCGGTGACTATTCTTTCCACGCTGCCGTCGGCCACCGTGGGCGCGATGCTGGCGTTGTGGATTTATGGTCATGAAATCGGCATGGTTGCCATCATCGGTATCATCCTACTGATCGGCATTGTTAAGAAGAACGCCATCATGATGATCGACTTTGCGCTGGCTGCTGAACGCGAGCAGGGAATGAAGCCGGTAGATGCGATCTACCAGGCGTGTTTGCTACGCTTCCGGCCCATTCTCATGACCACCATGGCGGCGTTGTTTGGTGCTTTGCCGCTGATGTTCGCTACCGGCGCCGGGGCCGAGTTGCGCCAGCCACTGGGAATTACCATGGTCGGCGGCCTGTTGCTTTCGCAATTGCTGACGATTTTCACCACGCCTGTCATCTACCTAATGTTCGACCAACTGGCGCATTACCGTAACAAGGTGGGAAAACGCAGCGATAACGGGCGTGAGGAGTTGGTGTGATGCAGGCAGGAGTAAAGCCATGAAGCGTCGTTTGACCTGGTCGCGGCTCAAGTCTGACGAGCGTGGGATATCTTCGCTGTTCATTCTACGTCCCGTCATGACCTGGCTGTTGACGCTGGCGATGTTATTCGCCGGTTGGCTGGCGTTCGGCCTGTTGCCGGTAGCGCCCCTGCCGCAGGTGGACTTTCCCACCATTCAGGTAAGTGCCTCACTCGCCGGGGCCAGCCCTGAAACCATGGCGTCGTCTGTGGCGACGCCGTTGGAGCGCAGTCTGGGGCGCATCTCCGGTATTAGCGAGATGACCTCTTCCAGTTCACAGGGCAACACCTCGATCACCCTGCAATTTGACCTGGACAAGGATATTAATGTGGCGGCGCGCGAAGTGCAGGCCGCCATCAATGCCGCTGCCAGCATGCTGCCTAGCGGCATGGTCAGTCGTCCCAGCTATCGCAAGCTGAACCCTTCGGACATGCCGAGCATGGTGCTGACCATGACCTCGAAAACCAAGAGCATGGGCGAGTTGTACGACCTGGCTTCCAACCTGGTGTCGCGCAAGATTTCCCAGGTGCAAGGCGTGAGCCAGGTCACGGTGGCGGGCAGCGCATTGCCTGCGGTGCGGGTGGATATCAACCCGGATGCGCTGGTGCAGCAGGGACTGGCGCTGGACGACGTGCGTAACGTGATCAGCGCGGCCAACGGCAACGGCCCCAAGGGTTATTTGCAGAATGACGAATATAGCTGGCAGGTGGATGCGAACGACCGCCTGCTGCGCGCGAAGGATTACCGTTCGCTGATCATCACCAACAATAAGGGTGCGCTGACTAGGCTTAGTGATGTCGCCAATGTCTATGATTCGGTGGAAGACATCCGTAATGTGGGTTTCCATAACAACCAGCGCGCGATTCTCCTGATGGTAAGCCGCGAATCCGGTGCCAATATCATCGAGATGATAGACCGTATCCGGCTTGAACTGCCCAGCATACAAAGCAGCCTGGGAGAAGAAATCAAGCTGACCGTGGTGGAGGACCGCAGTCCGAATATCCGCGGCTCGCTGCACGAGGCGGAAATGACATTGGTGATCGCGGTGGCGCTGGTGATCCTCGTGGTGTTCCTGTTTCTGAAAAATGGCCGGGCGACCCTGATTCCCGCCCTGGCCGTCCCGGTATCGTTGATCACCACCTTTGCCGCCATGTACCTGTGCGACTATTCCCTCAATAACCTGACCTTGATGGCGCTGATCATCTGCACCGGTTTTGTGGTGGATGACGCCATTGTGGTGGTGGAGCACATCAGCAAGCGCATCGAGCATGGCGAGCCGCCGTTGAAAGCAGCGTTGCGTGGAGCGCGGGAAGTCGGTTTCACAGTGGTGTCCATGAGTATTTCGCTGGTGGCGGTGTTCATCCCCTTGCTGTTCATGGGCGATATTACTGGACGCTTGTTTCGCGAATTTGCCGTTACCCTGTCGGTTGCTATCCTGATCTCGTTATTTGTCTCGTTGACGCTGACACCCATGCTGTGCGCCTATTTGCTCCGGCGCAAGGATGCGGCCTCAATGGAAGGGCATGCGGATAACCAGCTGAAAAGAGGATTCTTCCAGCGTGTCCAGCACGGGTACGCCAAGAGCCTGGCCTGGACGCTTGATCATTCCGGCCTGATGCTGGTCGTGCTGTTGTTTACGATCGCGGTCAACGTCTATCTCTATATCGCTATTCCCAAGGGCATGTTTCCGGATCAGGATACCGGCCGCCTGTTCGGCAATGCGCGGGCGGACCAGGGAGTATCGTTCAATGAGTTGCAGAGCAAACTGGAGGCATTCCGCAGCATACTGCTGACTGATCCAGCAGTGGATCAGGTCATGGGAATGTCGGGCGGGGGCCGAGGGCCAGGGGCCGCGAGCAACTCAGGCATGTTTATTATCATTCTCAAAGATATCCGCGAGCGCGAACCGGCAGAGGCCGTGATTGCGCGGCTGCGGCCCAAGCTGGCGCAGGTGCCGGGCGCATCCATGTTTCTTGTCAATATGCAGGATCTGCGTATCGGCGGCCGCTCCAGCGATTCCAGCTACCAGATGACCCTGAAGAGCGATGACGTCAAGGATTTACGCGCCTGGGAAAACCAAGTGTTGTCCGTCTTGCAGACTGTGCCCGAAATCACTGATGTCAGTGGCGGCGGCCGCAGTAGTACCGTGCAGGCTTATCTCAGGATAGACCGCGAGGCGGCACGGCGGCTGGGCATTGATGTGAACATGGTCATCGCGCTGCTGAATAACTCCTATGCCCAGCGGCAGATTTCCACGATCTACGAGGAGCAAAACCAGTACCGCGTGGTGATGGGCGTGGCAGACCAGTACATGCAAAGCCCGGATATATTGTCCAGCCTCTATGTGGTGACTGGCAGCGGGGCGCGGGTGCCGCTTTCCAACCTTGTGACACTGGGCTATAACTCGGCTCCGGCTGCGGTCAGGCATGAAGGGCAGTTTGCCTCCAATACTTATTCCTTCAACCTGCCGGAAGGCGGCAACCTCGAGGTTGCCAAGCAAGCGGTCAGGCAAGCGCTGGCAACGCTCAATATGCCGCTCAACGTGCAGGCGACTTTCTCTGGCACTGCGAGCGCGCAGGGGAAAGTCCTCAAGCAGATGCCCTGGCTGATCCTGGCGGCGCTGGTGGCGGTGTATATCGTGCTGGGCATGCTGTATGAAAGCTACGTACATCCGCTGACTATTCTATCCACTCTGCCTTCCGCCGGGGTGGGGGCCTTGCTGGCGCTGATCCTGTTCGATACGCCGCTGACGCTGATTGCCCTGATTGGCATCATCCTGCTGATCGGCATCGTGAAGAAGAACGCCATCCTCATGATCGACTTTGCGCTGATGGCGGAACGCGAGCGGGGCCTGTCGTCGCGCGCTGCGATTCTGGAAGCGTGCCAGCAGCGCTTGCGTCCTATCCTCATGACGACCATGGCGGCCCTGCTGGGCGCCTTGCCGCTGATCTTCGGCACGGATGGCGACGCGCCGCTGCGCCGTCCGCTGGGGATCGCCATTGTCGGCGGCCTACTGCTCAGCCAGCTATTGACGCTTTACACCACGCCTGTGGTTTACCTTTATCTTGACCGTTTGCGCCTCTGGGTTCTCGGGCGGCGCAAGCCTCACGCTGTAATGTTGGAGAAAATGGAATGAACGTATCTGCCAAGCTCGGCGCCATCAGCTTGTCGCTTCTGTTGTCCGCCTGCATGGTGGGGCCGGATTACCGGCGCCCTGAGATGACAACACCTGCCGCGTTCAAGCATGTAGAGGGTTGGAGTTTCGCCGCACCTGCGGACGATGCGCCCAAGGGAGAGTGGTGGGAGCGGTATGGTGATATGGAGCTGAACCAGTTGGTGGACAGGCTCAACCAGGGCAACCAGACTGTGGCGCAATATGAAGCGCAATACCGCCAGGCTTTTGCCCTGGCCCAGAGTTCGCGCGGTGCCTTGTGGCCCCAGCTGAATGCCACTGCAGGCAAGACACGCGCCGGACAGGGAACGGGTAGTTCGACTTCCAGCCAGGCGGTGCAGACCAGCGGCATACGTACCACTTACACTGCGACCCTGAATGCTAGTTGGGAACTGGATATCTGGGGCCGCCTGCGCCGCACGCTGGAAGCCAACCAGGCCAGTGCCGATGCCAGTGCGGCGACCCTCGCTGCTATGCGGCTCAGCATGCAATCTGAACTGGTGCAGAATTACCTGCAAATCCGCGTGATGGACCAGCAAAAGCGCTTGCTCAGTGAAACGGTGGATACCTATAAACGCGTGATACAACTAACGGAAAGTCAGTACAAACGAGGCATCGTTGCCAGCGCCGACGTCGCGGCGGCGACTACCCAACTCAAGAATGCCCAGGCCGAGCTGGTGGATCTGGTCTGGCAGCGTGCCCAGCTGGAGAACGCCATTGCCGTATTGATTGGCGAAGCGCCCGCCAATTTCAGCCTGGCGGAAAGCGAGGCAGTGCCGCAACTGCCGGAGATTCCTTCCGCCGTGCCCAGCCAGCTGCTGGAGCGCAGGCCGGATGTGGCTGCGGCAGAGCGTTCCGTCATGTCTGCCAACGCCAATATCGGCGTCGCCAAGTCAGCTTATTATCCCAGCCTGACCCTGTCGGCGAGCGGCGGTTACCGCAGCAGTACTTTCAATGATTGGCTGACGCTGCCCAACCGTTACTGGTCGGTCGGGCCGCAACTGGCGATGACCTTGTTCAACGGCTGGCAGACCAAATACAACGTCATGCAGTCCGAAGCCAGCTATGACGCCTCTGTGGCTGCCTACCGCCAGACCGTGCTGACCGCTTTCCGCGAGGTGGAGGACTACCTGGTGGCCTTGCATACGCTGGGTGAAGAATCCGTATTGCGGACGGAAGCTACGGAAGCCGCCAAGAAATCGCTCAGGCAATATACCAACCAATATCGCGTGGGTTTAATCAGTTTTCTCGATGTCGTCACGGCCCAGACTACCGCGCTCAATACCGAGCGCACCCTGCTCACCTTGCAGCAAAGCCGTCTGATCAATAGCGTACAATTGATTGCTGCCTTGGGCGGCGGCTGGGAAGGTATGTCGGTACAGGATTGAGCGCCTGGACCGCATGTCTGCCTCAGCTTGCTGTCTGGAGATGAGGAAAGGAGCAGGCCCATGGCACACATACATCCCATCAATCCATCCCTGGGTAAGCTGGTGGCGGAAATACGGCAATGCAGGCTATGCGAGCCTTACCTTCCGCTTGGCCCCAGGCCGGTGCTGCAAGCTGGCGCTACCGCCCGTATTCTCATTGCATCGCAGGCGCCGGGACGCAAGGTGCATGCCTCGGGGCGGCCTTTCACCGATGCCAGCGGCGACAGGTTGCGGGCCTGGCTGGGTATGCCACCAGAAGTGTTTTATGACGAAAGCCGCGTTGCCATCATCCCCATGGCATTTTGCTATCCCGGTACTGGCCGTGCGGGAGACCTGCCGCCCAGGCCGGAATGCGCGGCTGCCTGGCGCGCGCAATTGCTGGAGCGATTGCCGCAGCTGGAGCTGACGCTGGTCATTGGGCAATACGCCATGGCATATCATTTGCCTGATGGCGGCACATCGGTTACCGAAACCGTGCGCAATTGGCGGCAATATTGGCCTCACACCGTGCCTTTGCCGCATCCCAGCCCACGTAACAATCTGTGGCTGCGCCGCAACCCGTGGTTCGAAGCAGAACTCATCCCGCAACTTCAGCAGCGCGTCCATGCCGTTCTGCAACAGGGTTAGACGCTTCTGACAGGATTGTCAGCGCTTGGCTGACAGACTGGAAACAGAGGAGTTGCTAGAGTCAGAGTTCATTACCAATCTGAGCGGGAGATCTATCGTGAATATCCTTGACCCGATTATGCATACCTTGACGCCTGAAACGGATCGATACCGCGGCGTCGAATCGACAACACGGGCGTTCCTTGAAAAGCTGGCGGCATCCGACGCCAAGCCGGTAGAGGAACTGAGCCCGGAAGAAGCAAGAACAGTGCTGAGTGACCTGCAAGCCGGCGTGGAGGTCGAGCTGGGCGGCGTGACTGTCGAGGAACGAGAAGTGGCGACCGAGGGCCACTTCATCCATCTGTTCGTCGTCAAGCCCACGGCGACGGATGCTGTCTTGCCAGTCGTCATGTTCTTCCATGGAGGCGGCTGGGTCATGGGAGATTTCCCCACGCACCGGCGGTTTGTACGCGATCTCTGTGTGGCTTCCAATTGCGCGGTCGTATTCGTCGATTACACCCGCGCTCCCGAGGCGGAGTACCCTACGGCAGCGATCGAATGCTACCTGGCGACAAAATGGGTCGCAGAGCACGGCGATGAAATCGGCGTGGACGGCTCACGGCTCGCGGTGGCGGGCAATAGCGCAGGCGGCAACCTGGCTACCGTCGTCTGCCTGATGGCCAAGACCAAGGCCGCTCCCTTAATCCGTCATCAGACCTTGTTCTGGCCGGTCACCGAGGCAAGGTTTAACACCGAATCCTACCAGCAGTTTGCCGATGGCTATTTCCTCACCCGCAACATGATGAAATGGTTCTGGGATTACTATCTGCCTGACATGGATGCGCGCACCGAGTTGTACGCATCGCCGCTCAATGCCGCGCTGGAGCAATTGAGCGACTTGCCGCCAGCGTTGATCCAGACAGCGGAGCTGGACGTGTTGCGGGACGAGGGGGAAAGCTATGCCCGCCTGCTGACCGATGCGGGCGTGGAGACGACTTGCACCCGCTACCTGGGTACTATCCATGATTTCGGCCTGCTCAATCCGCTGGCCGGTACGCCGCAGGTACAGGCGGCGATTCAGCAAGCCGCAGCTGAAATCCGCCGGTATCTTGAGGCTCAAGGAGTAGTTTGACCGGATCCGATCACCAGATAGTGGCAAGGCATTGCTGTGTCGTAAGGTTTGACACAGACAATGCCTTGTGTTGAAGCATATGGTTATGCAGACCAACTATCTATATTTCAGGCAGCTCCGACTTTAACAAGACTGCCGATGCCTATGCCTGTCAACTCTAATTTTTCTTTGAGCGGAATGCACGACTCGCTCCAACGAGCGCAAGACCGGCGACCATGAGAGCGTAGGTCGAGGGTTCTGGAACTGGTGGGAGTGGCGTGCCAATGGTATTGGTGAACGAAAAACTCAAATCATTATATTCAAAAGGCCCGTTATATAAGTCCTCAAAACTGACCAGGGTGGTGCCTGGTGTTGACCAGTCCGACTGAACTCTCGCATGAGCATATCCATCGGGGTTGCGTGTTGCTGGACCGGTAAAATAACTTTCTCCAGTATTGTTTACCCTGAGCTCAAAGATTAGCTCGGTGTTGGCTGCGAAAATGCCCAGGCTGACAGTTGTTCCAACCGGAGTGGAGTGGTTGTTGAATATAAATACTCCATTCAGATAAAGATCGTTGCTATACGATGCGGTGGTGCCTTCGTATGTAGCAAATATTTCACCACCGCTTGCAGTGACAGAAAAACCTTCAGTGCCCGGGTCCGCAATAGGATGCGCTTGAGCAACCGTCACTGAGAATAAAGAGGCGAGCGAAAAACCGATTGATGCTTTTAGCAAATTCATGATTCTTCCTTCATGTCGTTTAGTGATTCCTGCTGTTAGCCATTCACAGAAACTTGTGGCATGAAAAATGAGGGACATGTTGCTGGATTAAATATCGCCCTCTTAAATATTTATAAAAAATAGTATGCCGCTCACCTTGAGCTGAACAATAGCCCTTTCGTACTAATTTCAAGAGAAAACTGCAGACCAGCCTTGGAGGCTGAAGAAATACTGCATTAGCAGTTTTCATTCAGCCATTCAGAGAATGCCGAATGGCGACCGGTTTGACACTGGAGACTGCTTGTGTTTATGATAACGACCATGATTGCCCAACAGACCAATCCTCTTTTCCTACTTCAGGCGCTTCTAAGCCTGGGTCTGCTGCTGCGCCTAGCGCGCGCCTAAATTTACCCCTTCCTGCCGAGTTTTAGTCCTGCCTCTTTCACAGAGCGCAGGTGTTGTTGATTATTTTTCTGGCGTTCAGATCATGCATATTGAATGGTGTTTTTTAAGTGAATTTCGACTGTGTTGCGGTTGCCGGGCCGTGTGCGAGCGGTAGCCTGGCAGCCTGTCTCATGCCGCGTTGTTGAATGGCATCATGCCCAGAGATGAACGAAAACGAAAGATTTGTAGAAGAACCGCTATGTTAAAGAATCCAAGCAGCAAATACCGCCCATTCACTCCGGTGGACTTACCCAATCGGCAATGGCCCAACCGCACCATTACCCAGGCGCCGATCTGGATGAGTACCGACCTGCGCGACGGCAACCAGGCCTTGTTCGAGCCCATGAACGCCGAACGCAAGATGCGCATGTTCAAGATGCTGGTCGAGATCGGCTTCAAGGAAATCGAGGTGGCATTCCCTTCCGCCTCGCAGACTGACTTCGATTTCGTGCGTACCTTGATCGAGGAAGGGCATATTCCCGACGACGTGACCATCGAGGTATTGACCCAGGCGCGCGAAGACCTGATCCGCCGCACGTTCGAATCCTTGCATGGTGCAAGGCGGGCGATCGTGCATATTTATAACGCGACTTCTCCCGTGTTCCGCGAGACGGTGTTCCGCACCGATAAGGCCGGGGCCAAGAAGATTGCCACCGATGCCGCCCGCCTGATCAAGCAGCTTGCGGACGAGCGCCCGGAAACCGAATGGGTGTTCCAGTACAGCCCGGAAACCTTCACCGCGACCGAGCTGGATTTCGCCAAGGAAGTTTGTGATGCCGTTACGGATATATGGCAGGCCACGCCCGAGCGCAAGGTGATCTTCAACCTGCCCGCGACGGTGGAAATAGGCACGCCCAATTATTACGCCGACCAGATCGAGTGGATGCACACCCACCTGGCGCGCCGCGACAGCGTCATCATCAGCGTGCACCCGCACAACGACCGCGGCACCGCGGTGGCGGCGGCGGAATTGGCTGTGATGGCGGGCGCGGACCGTATCGAGGGCTGTCTTTTCGGTCACGGCGAGCGTACCGGCAATGTCGATCTGGTGACCTTGGCGCTCAATCTCTATACGCAAGGCGTCGATCCAGGTTTGGACTTCTCCCAGATCAACAGCATCGCCCGCACCGTGGAAGACTGCACCCAGTTACCGGTGCATGCACGCCACCCTTATGCGGGCGACCTCGTGTTCACGGCATTTTCCGGTTCGCACCAGGACGCGATCAAGAAGGGCTTTGCCGTGCAGCAGCCGGAAGGCCTCTGGCAAGTGCCTTATTTGCCGATCGACCCGCATGACGTGGGGCGTACCTACGACTCCATCATTCGCGTCAACAGCCAGTCGGGCAAGGGCGGCATCGCCTACTTGCTGGAATCCGGCTACGGCCTCGCCATGCCGCGCCGCATGCAAGTCGAGTTCAGCGGCGCCGTACAGCGTCTCACCGACAGCAGCGGGCAGGAAGTGAATGCCGAGGGTATCTGGCAATTGTTCAGGGAAGAATATATCGCGGCGAATGAGCCCGTGCGCTATATCGACCATGTGCTCGACGAGCAGGACGATATCCAGCATATCAAGCTCACCGCGCGCATCCACGGCGTGGAAACCGTGCTCGAAGGCCGGGGCAATGGCCCGATCGACGCCCTGGCGCACGCTTTCGGCAGCAAGTTCCGCATCCATGACTACGAGGAGCGCGCGCTTGGTGCAGGCGCTGCCGCCAAGGCCGTGGCGTTTGCCGAGCTGGAGAAGGATGGCCAGCCCGGCACCGTGTATGGCGCGGGCATACACGACAATCTGGTCACGGCATCCATCCTTGCCGTCATCAGCGGCATCAACCGTTTGTACCAGCGCCTTGATGCGGCTGCGCAGCAGGCGTTTTTGCCGCGATGAGTTGACGTCAACGACAAAATAAAAAGCCCGCAATTGTTCGCGGGCTTTTTATTATCTGCCATGTCGCCGGATGTGGCGCACGATGATCAGGCGATGCGCCAGCCAAGCTCCTATGCCGCATCCCGCCATGACAGTGACCATCGGGAAGGTCGTGCCATCGTGCAATAGACTGACAAGGCCGCCTGCAATGGTCGCCAGGGCGAACTGCAGCGATCCCATCAAGGCGGATGCCGTGCCTGCCTGCTGGCCGTGGGTGGCCAGCGTGGCTGCGCCCGCATCGGGGCCGATATAGCCGATGCTGGCGACAAAAATGAAAATACCGGTCAGCAGCAAGGGCAGGGTGATATGCCCAGTGAGTGATATGCCCAGTAGTAGCACGCCAATGCCGGCGGGTAGCCACAATGCGCGTGAGAGCAGCACTGTGGCCTTGTGCTTTTTCAGGCGCCAGGCGTTGATCTGACTAAACAGGATTAATCCAGCAGCATTCATCCCGAAAATCCATCCATAATACTGCGGCGGGATATGGTAATACTCGATGAAGACAAAAGGCGAGCCAGCGATATAGGCAAACATCCCGGCCCGTGCCAGGCCGCCGCTGAGCGTATAGCCGATGAAGCGGCGGTCTATCAATAGCTTGCCGTAGTTGCGTATGATATTGCCCAGCACCAATGGAGGTTCGTGGCGCGTATCATGCGTTTCCTCCAACCAGAAATACACAGCAATCAAGCCTAATATGCCGACTACTCCCAATGTAAGGAACAGGACGCGCCAGTCGAATGCTGTCACTATCCAGCCGCCGATAAGCGGTGCGAGAATGGGTGCCAACCCCACTACCAATATCAGCATGGAGAATGCGCGCGCCGCTTCATTCGCGCTGCAACGGTCACGGATGACCGCCATCGTTACTACCATCCCGGCACAGCCGCCCAATGCTTGCAGAAAGCGCCAGAAAATCAGCTCGGGGATGCTGCTGGTGAACGCGCAGCCGAACGACGCCAGGATATAAATCACCAGCCCGACAAGCAGAGGAGAGCGTCGCCCGAAGCGGTCGCTGAGCGGGCCATAGAACAACTGGCCGACTGCCAGGCCGATGAAGTAACTTGCCAGCGTAAGCTCCGCGCTGCCTGCCTGGGCGAGCAGACTTTTTTCGATGGCCGGAAAGCCCGGCAAGTACATGTCGATGGAGAGCGGTGCAAGCCCGGTTAGCGCCCCCAACAGCAGTAGCCAGCCACTCATGAGTGAAAGATTGGAAGCGGGAGAGGCAATGTTTTTGTTGGACATATAGAGTGGGTCTTTAGAGATGGCAGGCTGCAAGCGTAGCTATCATAGTATATGGCTGTGACAAGGGTGGGTGAGTTTGGTTTGGGACCAAATGAAAGTTTTTGTTGGTGCTGGAATGCGGAAACGCAAAGCAGGATTTTACTCTATGCGCATGAAATTGCTTTGAATGAAGCTGGCCTGGGGTTGGCAGTAAAGTGAAGAGCGAAGAGCAGGGCTGATCATCAAGTCGCAGCATTGCTTACTCTTTGCATGCCTTCACAATGAGTTGACAGGCAAGCTGGCTCCTCGTTTTTACGGTATTGCCAGCAATGTACTTAGGAATTACAGATCATTATCTTTATTCGATAACAGCAGCGCTCTTCAGGCTCAGGTACCTGAAGCAGGCGCTTCGCCTTTCAGGTAGGCCAGGTAGTACATCCCGCCGACCAGCACCGAGCCGCCCAGGATATTGCCCAATGTGGCCAGGAGAATATTGATCCCGAAATTTTCTGCCGTTAATTGCCCGATGGCTTCAGGCGGAAGGTGGGAAGCGGCAACCAGCAATGGGTCTTGTGCTGCGAGAAAACCCAGGGGCAGGAAAAACATATTCGCAACGCAATGCTCGAATCCCATGCTGACAAAGGCCGAAATCGGCAGGAGCAAGCTGAGGATACGGTCGGTTACGCTACGCGCCGCAAAACATAGCCATACGCCCAGACATACCAAGACGTTGCATAAAATTCCCTTGAAAAATATCTCGTGAGCAGGCAACCCTGCCTTGGTGGTGGCTACCTTCAACACTTGTACGCCAAACCCCAGATCCACTGTGTGCAGGATGCCGGATGCATAGGCAAAACCGACAGTGCCCAGGCAGCCTGCCATATTGGAGAAATAAATCCAGAACCAATTGCGCAAGACCGCGCGGCTGGGCACTTTTCCTTGCGCCCAGGCCATCACGATCAGGTTGTTGCTGGTGAATAACTCCGCTCCGCCGACAATGCATAGCACCAATCCCAAGGTAAACATCATGGCGCTGACGAGCTTGGGCAGGTCTTGTGCCATGCCGTTCAGGTAATTCATTCCGCCCAATGAAATAAATGCGCCTGCAAGGATACCGAGCATGACCATCCTGAATACGCTCATGTTGGCCTTGTAGGAGCCAACGCTTTGTACCCGGTAGGCGATTTCATTGGGAGAGTATGCGTCTATGGAGCCTAGCTGTGTTTCATTTGCCATGAAATTAGAACCTGCCATGAATGAAAAAATGATGTATCAAGCATCACATCATTGAAAAGCAGAGTATTTTTCAAGGGTTCCAAGGTATTGGCTAATTGTTTTGGATGAATTTATGATAAATATAAATTATCAAAATGCATACTTCCAAAGTATTTATCGGTTCAATCACTGTTAGGCAAAGCTCATGTTCATCCGTCAATTGTACTATCTGGTCGCCATCGAAAAAACGAAGCATTTCAGGCGGGCGGCCGAACTGGCTCATGTTTCCCAGCCTGCGCTCTCCTCCGCGATCCAGAACCTGGAGGAGGAGCTGGGCATTAAGATCATTCAACGCGGCAGGCGCTTTCAAGGGTTCACGCCGGAAGGCATTCATCTATTGGAATGGGCGCGCAAGATCATCTATGAATGGGAAGGCATGCAGCAGGAAGCCGCCTTATGCAACCAGCACCTGAAAGGGACATTGCGTATCGGCGCTATTCCTACCAGCCTGGCCATCATCCCGTTGATAACCGAGCCTTATCAGAGGCAATTCCCGGATGTATCCATCAGTATTTCTTCATTAAGCACCGAAACATTGATTCGTCAGCTCGATAACTTTGAACTTGATCTCGGGATAACCTACCTGGAAGACCCCAGCCTCAAAGGCTTCAGCACCTTGCCGCTTTATCGTGAGCGCCATGTGCTGCTTGCACGCCAACCTGACTTGCCGATGAATGAAAGCGGCATGAGCTGGGGCGAGGCCGCGCAACTGCCCCTGTGCCTGCTCACCCAGAATATGCAGAACCGTCGCCTCATCGATGCTGCTTTCCGTGAAGCAGGGGTAACGCCCAATGTAAAGCTGGAAACCGATTCCGTGCTGGCGCTATACACGCATGTGCGGTGCGCCGGGCTGTTCAGCATCGTGCCCCACAGCCTGCTGAGCCTGTTTGAACTGCGGCAGGAAGTCACGGCTATCCCATTGTTGCCCGAGCTGAACCGTTCGATCGGACTGATCGCGCGCGCGGAAAAGCCTTCCCCTCCCATCCGGGAGCGCGCATGGGAAATCGCAGCATCACTGGATTTGCAATCCCGTTTGGATGCGTTGATAGACATTATCAACTGATGAATATCTGCCCGAGCCGGGAGATTGGGGTGAGAGTTTCAGAGAATGGGCATCTGTACTGATAAAGCCAGGCTCTTGTGATTCTGGTACTTTTGGATTAGTACAAAAGAACTATTGTTCTATCAATGTATGTGGTTCAGCATGCTAATAGGTATAACTATAACGATGAAGTTATATCTGTTTTATAAAGTCTTTCGTATCTATCAAACTAACTAAGAGCGAGGGAATCATGAACTTATTAAAGGCATCCATTAGCGTTTCCATGGCCTCTTTGTTTGCAGTGGCAACTGCACAAGCACAGGTCATCTACAATGACAACATTCCTGATGGTACTGCGCAATTTGATGCGGTTGTAGCAGCAGCAGGGGGTACTGTTGTTACGGATTCATTAAGTGGGTTAAGCGGTGGTACTGCTTGGTCAAGACCTGGGTATACCATTACTTCTACCAATGGGTACTACAGATATATTGATCCATGGTATTTAAATAGTGGCGAGGCAATCGGAATTGATCCTACCTATGATGATGCCCATCTATCAGGTCTCACATTCACATTTGATGCACCTATCAATGCATTTGGTCTTGAAATCGGGGACTGGGCTACATGTTGCTTCCCATCAGCGTTATATATTTCATTTGATGGCGGAGCAACTCGCCAGGTTGCTGTGGCAAATACGGATTTTGATAATCCCGGATATAGTGATGGTTATCGCAATTTTGTCGGCGCCATTGATACAACCAATACTTTTACTACCATCACGTTTTATGGTGATGGCGATGGTGAGTATTTGGTTGCGGGTGGCACCATCCGTTACGCGACCTTGGATATTGGCTCAATCCCGAACCCTGTACCAGAGCCAGAAACCTATGGAATGCTACTGGCAGGGCTAGGGATAATGGGGTTTGTAATACGGCGTAGAAAACCACAGCATAGTTGATGCTGGCAGGTCGGTTGTAAAGGAAAGAGGCATGGTTTTACCATGCCTCTTTAACGTCTAGCTTGAGGACTTACTGAAAGAAATCCTTCACCTTCGTCATCCAGGATTTCGCCCTGGGGCTATGTTTCCCCGAATCCTGCTGGTTGATGTCTTCCAGTTCACGCAACAGTTCTTTTTGCCGCTCGGTGAGCTTGACCGGGGTTTCGACCACGACGTGGCACATGAGGTCGCCGGTGTCGCTGCTGCGTAGCGGCTTGATGCCCTTGCCGCGCAGGCGGAAGACTGCGCCGGTCTGGGTTTCGGGCGGCACCTTCATCTTGGCGTGGCCGTCCAGGGTCGGGATTTCGATCTCGCCGCCCAAGGCCGCGGTGCTGAAGCTGATCGGCATTTCGCAATGCAGGTTGGCGCCGTCGCGTTCGAAGATTTCGTGCTTCTTCAAATGCACCACGACATACAAGTCGCCCGGAGGCCCGCCGTTGACGCCGGCTTCGCCCTCGCCGGAAAGACGGATGCGGTCGCCTTCATCCACGCCTGCCGGAATCTTGACGGAGAGCGTTTTGTGCTGCTTGACACGTCCGCCGCCGTGGCAGGTTGGGCAGGGTTCTTTGACCATCTTGCCGGAGCCGTGGCATTTCGGGCAGGTCTGCTGCACGGAGAAGAAGCCTTGCTGCATGCGTACCTGGCCGTGCCCGCCGCAGGTGGTGCAGGTGACGGGCTGCGTGCCGGGACGCGCGCCGGAGCCGTGGCAGGTTTCGCATTCCGCCATGACGGGGATGCGGATCTTGGTCTCGGTGCCGCGCGCGGCGTCTTCGAGCGAGATTTCCATGTTGTAGCGCAGATCCGCGCCACGGTAGACGTTGGAACGGCGGTTGCCGCCTCCGCCGCCGAAAATATCCCCGAAAATATCGCCGAAGGCATCGGCGAAGTTGCCGAAGCCAGCACCCGCGCCGCCGCCCGCACTGGGGTCAACACCGGCATGGCCGTATTGGTCGTAGGCTGCGCGTTTTTGCCCGTCGGACAGGATTTCGTAGGCTTCCTTGGCTTCCTTGAAGCTTTCTTCGGCCTTGGGGTTGTCCGGGTTGCGGTCCGGATGGAATTTCATCGCCAGCTTGCGGTAAGCCTTCTTGATGTCATCATCCGAGGCATCGCGGTTGACGCCAAGTACCTCGTAATAATCTCGTTTTGCCATATTTCTTTTGCCAGATAGTGCATGAGGCACATCAGGGCGAGCCTGTGTGCCTCATGCGGGGTTGCACGGAACAGGGACTTACTTCTTGTCGTCCTTGACTTCCTCGAACTCGGCATCTACCACGTCGGCATCCACGGTTTTTTCCTGTGGTTCGCCTTGCTCGGCGCTACCGGCTTCAGCCTGGCTGGCGGCGTAAACCTTCTCGCCCAGTTTCTGGGAAGCTTCCATGAGGGCAGTGGTTTTGCTCTCGATGGCTTCCTTGTCGTCGCCCTTGACGACGTCTTCCAGTTCCTGCACGGCCTTCTCGATGGCTTCCTTCTCGCCGGCTTCCAGCTTGTCGCCGTGGTCAGCCAAGGATTTCTTCACGCTGTGGATTGCGCCGTCGGCGCTGTTGCGCGCATCGACCAGTTCGCGCAGCTTCTTGTCTTCGTCCGCATACTTGGCGGCGTCTTCTTCCATGCGCTTGATCTCCTCTTCGGACAAACCGGAGTTCGCCTTAATGGTGATCTTGTTTTCCTTGCCGGTCGCCTTGTCCTTGGCGGACACGTGCAGGATGCCGTTGGCGTCGATATCGAAAGTGACTTCGATCTGCGGCATGCCGCGCGGTGCAGGCGGAATGTCGCTCAGGTTGAACTGGCCCAGGCTCTTGTTGCCTGAAGCCACTTCGCGCTCGCCTTGCAGCACATGGATAGTCACGGCGGACTGATTGTCGTCGGCTGTCGAGAACACTTGCGATGCCTTGGTCGGGATCGTAGTGTTCTTCTGGATCAACTTGGTCATCACGCCGCCCAGGGTTTCGATACCGAGGGAGAGCGGGGTGACGTCGAGCAGCAGCACGTCCTTGACGTCGCCTTGCAGCACGCCGCCCTGGATGGAAGCGCCTACGGCCACGGCTTCGTCAGGGTTCACGTCCTTGCGCGGCTCTTTGCCGAAGAATTCCTTCACCTTTTCCTGTACCTTGGGCATACGGGTCTGGCCACCGACCAGGATCACGTCCTGGATGTCGGATACCTTGACGCCTGCGTCCTTCAATGCCACTTCGCAAGGCTTGATGGAGCGCTCGATCAGGTCTTCCACCAGGCTCTCGAACTTGGCGCGGGTGATCTTCACCACCAAGTGCTTGGGGCCGGAAGCGTCAGCCGTGATGTAAGGCAGGTTGACTTCGGTCTGCGTGCTGGAGGACAGCTCGATCTTGGCCTTTTCGGCAGCTTCCTTCAGGCGTTGCTTGGCCAGCAGGTCGTTGCGCAAGTCCAGGCCGTTTTCCTTCTTGAACTCATCAGCCAGGAAGTCGATCAAGCGGTTGTCGAAGTCTTCGCCGCCGAGGAAGGTGTCACCGTTGGTGGACAGCACTTCGAACTGGTGTTCGCCGTCGATCTCGGAGATGTCGATGATGGAGATATCGAAAGTACCGCCGCCCAAGTCGTAAACGGCAATCTTACGATCGCCTTCCTGCTTGTCCAGGCCGAATGCCAGTGCAGCCGCAGTCGGCTCGTTGATGATGCGCTTGACTTCCAAGCCAGCAATACGGCCTGCATCTTTAGTTGCTTGGCGCTGCGCGTCATTGAAGTAGGCAGGCACGGTGATGACGGCTTCGGTGACTTCCTCGCCGAGGTAGTCTTCGGCAGTCTTCTTCATCTTGCGCAGTACTTCTGCGGAAATTTGCGGAGGCGCCAGCTTGTCGTCGCGCACTTCCACCCAGGCGTCGCCATTGTCAGCCTTGATGATGCTGTAAGGCATCAGGCCGATGTCTTTCTGCACTTCCTTTTCTTCAAAACGGCGGCCGATCAGGCGCTTGATGGCGAACAGGGTGTTCTTGGGGTTGGTCACGGCCTGGCGTTTGGCAGGCGCGCCAACCAGAATCTCGCCATCTTCCTGATAGGCGATGATGGATGGTGTGGTGCGGGCGCCTTCGGCGTTTTCAATCACGCGCGGCTTGCCGCCTTCCATGACGGAAACGCAGGAGTTGGTTGTGCCCAGGTCAATACCGATAATTTTTCCCATTATGTGGTTCCTTGTATTCGTTCAATAACTCAGTAAGTGATAACTATGTTGCCAAAGTGGGGATAGCTGATGCGATTTCAAGCTTTTTCCTGCAAAAATCCCGTTGGATTTGCTTTATTTGGCGACCATGACCAATGCTGGACGCAGCACGCGATCATTCAGGGAGTAGCCCTTTTGCAGTACACTGACCACGGTGTTGGATTCGGCATCGCTTTCCACCGTGCCGATGGCCTGGTGCTTGTTCGGGTCGAACTTCTCATTGACCGGGTTGAGTTCGGCGATATTGAATTTCTCGAACACCGAACTTAGTTGCTTGGCAGTCAGCTCCACACCGTCGCGGTAGCTTTCCAGCGTGGCGGTGCCTACGCTGAGGGCTGCATCCAGACTATCCTTGACGGATAGCAACTCATTGGTGAATTTTTCCAGCGCGAACTTGCGGGCCTTTTCAATATCATCCGCAGCGCGGCGGCGGATGTTTTCACCCTCGGCCTTCGCATAGAGCACGGCGGCTTGTTGCTCAGCAAGCTGAGCTTCCAGTTCGGCAATCCTGTCCTCAGCAGCGCTTATTGGGGCGGCTGTGTCATTTTCTGGCAGGTCGGTGTCTGGCATCTGGTCTTCTTGCTGCATGATAATCCCTGTTGATGATGATGTAACAAGGGCGCAGATGGGGGTGTGGGCGGAAATTACAAGAGGAGCGGCGAGTTTTATTTGGCTGGTACGGCGTAGCGTGCCAGATGCATTATCTTAGGGCTGTGTGACGCAGGCGAGCGCTTCAAGTACCGAGTTGACATCCGGGATTTGTCCTTGTCCGCCGAGGTTGCGAATTTTGCGACTATCCTGCGCCAGTACGCCGGTCAGTTGCGGATGAGTATCGGTATAAATGGCTACGGTTGGCTGGTTCAGCGCGGCGGCAAGATGTACCAGGCCGGTATCCACACCAATGGCGGCATGGCTGTGACCGATCACTGCAGCGAGCTGGGTGAGGGATAGCCGCGGCAGCACCATGCAGCCGGGAACCGCGCTGGCAATGCGATGGGCGCGGGCTTCCTCGGTTGCGTTCCCCCAGGGCAGCACCAGTGCCAGGCCTTGCCCGAGCAAGGCATTGCCTAACTGGATCCATTGGTTTTCCGGCCAGAGCTTGGAATCGCGGCTGGTAGCGTGCAGCCCGGCGATATAACGGTTGGGTAATCCCAGTGCGACGTCTGGAGCAGCAGCATGAATGTCGTAGTCTGGCGGCCCGGACGGAATTGCATAGCCCAGCGCGCGTGCAGCCAGCATGCGGTTGCGCGCGACCGCATGCTGGCCGCGTGCCACGGGGTGACGCTGCTGGTAAAGCAGTGCCGCCCAGGGTTCCCGCGCGGATGCACTATCCTGTCCATGATAGGTACCGTGGGCTTGCCAGCCGATCAAGGCGCTTTTCAGCAAGCCCTGGGTGTCGATGACATGGTCGTAATCGTGGGCGCGCAGCCGGCGGCGCATATTGCGGATTTCCTGCCAGGTACTGGTCTGTAATAAGTGCTTGCGCCAGCGCCGAACTGCGACGGTAATGACTTCGTTGATGCCCGGATGTAGCCTGGGAATGTCGGCAAAGCTTTCCTCCACTACCCAGTCGATCTGCATGTCTGGAAATGCAGCCTTGATGTCCGTGATGACCGGCAGGTTGTGGATGACATCCCCCAGGGAAGTGGTTTTGATCATGAGCAAACGAGGCATGGGCGGCATTTTCGCATACAATTCAGCTTCTTTTCTCGATTGAAAGCTTGAGCATTGAAGTTTGCTTTCCTGATCTTCAAGTATTTCCCTTACGGTGGCATGCAGCGCGACATGCTGCGCACAGCCAACCGTCTTGCCACAGCCGGGCATTCGGTGGATATTTTCACGATGTCGTGGGAGAGCGAGATGCCGGAGAGGAATCTGCCAGAGGGCAATATCAACGTGCATGTCATGCCGGGGAAAGGCTGGTTCAATTTTCAGAAATACCAGGATTTCATCCGCCAGGCACATGCGCGATTGGCGCGGGAGTTCCAGTTCGACCTGGTGGTAGGGTATAACCGAATGGGCGGGCTGGACGTGTATTTTGCCGCTGATGCATGTTTTGTCGAGCGGGCTTACAGGCAGCGCAACTGGCTGTATCGCTTGATGCCGCGGTATCGCTGGTTTCGGGAAATGGAAGAGGTTGTTTTTTCACCACAGTCTAGAACACAGATGTTGATGGTGGACATGAAGGAAAAAGCCGTATTCCAGCGCTGGTACCATACGCAGGACGAGCGGTTCCACTACATTCCGCCTTATCTTCCCGCCGAGCGCCTGCAATTGCACGACCGCAAGGAAATGCAGGCTTACCTGCGCAATGCCTTCAACCTGCCGCAGGAAACCAATATCGCCTTGCTGGTCGGTTCCGGGTTTTATGTGAAAGGGCTGGACCGTGCCGTGCATGCATTGGCGAGCCTGTCTGCCGATATGCGCCGGAATTTCAAATTGATCGCCATCGGCCAGGACAAGCCCGACCCTTTTATCAAGATGGCGCGCAAGCTGGGGTTGAGCGAACACCTCATTATTTCCCGCGGTAGGCCAGATATCCCGCAACTCATGCAAGGGGCGGATTTCTACCTGCACCCGGCTTACCGGGAAAATACCGGCCTGGTGATTCTGGAAGCCATGGCAAGCGGTTTGCCGGTATTGGCGACGGCGAGCTGCGGCTATGCTGTGCACGTGCAGGAAGCCGATGCGGGCAGAGTGGTGCCAGTGCCGTTCGAGCAAGCTGTGCTGAACCGGGAGCTTCAGGATATATTGGCAAAGGTGCGGACCAGAGATGCGCAACTGGAAGCCTGGCGCAGCAATGGCTTGCAGCATGCCCGCAAGTTGATGCAGGAAAACGACGGCGGCGCGGAAGCTGAGATCATGCTGCGGATTGTCGCAGAGAAACAGCGAGGTGCGGCATGAGCTGCGAAACGCTGCAATTGTCGGCGGAATTGAAACAGGCACTGGGGGAAGGCGACGCATTCGCGCGCGTCATGGCGCTGCAGGGCGAAGTATTCCGCGACGTGCGGGGGCGCAAGACCATCCGGGTCGACATCGCCGGGCGGCCTTATTTCATCAAGCAACATTTCGGCGTGGGTTGGGGAGAGATTTTCAAAAACCTGCTGGCATTCAAGGTGCCGGTGGTGAGCGCAGCCACAGAGAAGCAGGCCATAGAGAAGCTGGGCGAAATCGGCATTGCCACCACGCCGTTGGCCGGATTCGGCAGCCGAGGCTGCAACCCGGCTAGCCGTCAATCCTTTCTCATTACACATGACCTTGGCGATATTTTGTCGCTGGAGACGTTGGCGGAACAGTGGGTGCAGACGCCCCCCGAGCTCCGCTTCAAGCGCCACCTGCTGCTGGCGGTAGCCGCCCTGGCCGCGCGGCTGCATGATAGCGGACTCAATCACCGGGATTTCTATATCTGCCATATCTGCCTGGATTTACCACGACTCAGGCAGGGTGATATTCACCTATATCTGATAGACCTGCATCGCGTCGGAATTCGTGAGACAATCCGCCCTCGCGATCGCATGAAGGATATGGCGGCATTGTATTTTTCCGCCATGAACGCAGGGCTGACGCCCAGGGATTACCTGCGTTTCCTGCGCCGCTACCGCGGTAAGCCCATCAAGCGGATATTGCGCGAAGAACGCGAGCTCTGGCGCGAGGTGCAGGCCCGCGCCATCAAGCTTTATATCAAGTTACACAAGGTTGAGCCTGGGCTGAAGCAGCTTGGCGGCATGGTCGCCTGACGCGGACCAGCCCGGCATATCATCGGAAACTCTATGCATATATCTTCCAGCTCCTCATCGGGCCGCACTGGTTTGCGCGTCTTATTCAGCTATTACCTGTTTTTCTTCTATTTCTCCGGCATTACCCATATTCTGCTGCAGCTGACGGGCGCGACCATTTTTGTCGGTATGCGCCAGGCCATCGTCATGAGCCTGCTCTGGTTGATTCCTGTGGTGCTGATTCCACGTTATTCAAGGCAGATCGCGGCGGGAATTGGCGTTGTGCTATGGGCATTTTCCCTGGTCAGCCTTGGATATTTCTGTATTTATCAGCAGGAATTCTCCCAAAGCGTGATGTTCACCATTTTTGAGTCCAATATCGCGGAATCCAGCGAGTTTATCGCCCATTACTTTGTCTGGTGGATGATTCCGGTATTGCTGGCGCATAGCGCGGTTGCATTTTGGCTCTGGCGGCGCCTGAAGCCGCTGCAGGTTGGCCGCCGCTCGGCATGGATAAGCACTGCGTTAATCTTGACCTTGCTGTTTGGCTATCCCATGTTCAAGCTGCTGGTGAGCAAGCAACTGCCGCTGGATGCGGCAGTGGAAAAGCTGCAAACCCGTATGGAGCCCGCTGTGCCGTGGCAGATGGTGGTCGGTTACCTACATTACCGCAAACAGCTTGCCAACATGCAGGCGCTGCTGGAACAAAACAGCAGGATTCCGCCGCTGGACAACTTGACGGATGCCAATGCCGGGCAGCCTGCTACCTTGGTGCTGGTGCTTGGCGAATCCACTAACAGGCTGCGTATGAGCTTATATGGATATTCCCGTCAGACGACGCCAAAGCTGGATGCGATACGTGACGAGCTGGATGTGTTTGAGAATGTGGTGACGCCGCGACCATATACAATTGAAGCGTTGACCGAGATACTGAGTTTTGCTGATCAGGAGAATCCTGACCTCTATCTCACCAAGCCGTCGCTGATGAATATGATGCGGCAGGCGGGTTACAAGAGTTACTGGATTACCAACCAGCAGACCATTACCAAGCGCAATACCATGCTGGCGAATTTTTCCCAGCAGACGGATGAGCAGTACTACATGAACAACAGCCGCGCGCAGAACTCGCGCGAGTACGACGCCAATGTGTTTGAGCCGTTTGCAAAGGTGTTGAACGATCCCGCGCCGAGGAAATTCATCATCGTGCATCTGCTGGGCACGCATATGAAGTATGAATACCGTTATCCGGAAGAGTTTGATGTGTTCCAGGGGCGTGATGGCGTGCCTGCCATGCTCGATAACGGCAAGGTCAAGGTATATAACCAATATGACAATGCCGTGCTCTACAATGACTATGTCATGTCTACCCTGATCGATAAATTGCGTGCGCAGGCGCCCAATAGCCTGCTGGTATATTTCTCCGACCATGGCGAGGATGTCTATGATGGGCCCGGCCATGACGTGCTGGGGCGCAATGAGGGCAGGCCAACCCTGTCCATGTATGCCGTGCCGTTCATCGTCTGGGCCTCAGAGCAATGGAAAGCCGGGCATGACATGCAGTTTGGCGACATGCTGAAGCGGCCATACAGTAATGCGCACTTTATCTATACCTGGGCGGACCTTGTGGGACTGGGCTTTGACGGTTTCGATCCTTCGTTGAGCCTGGTGAGCAAGCAGTTCAAGGAACATCCGTTATTGATTGGCAACCCTTATCAGCCAAGCACTATTCGTTCATTCGATATCTATGCCCACTGAACCCGACCTGCAGCGACACTCTCGCGAAACGCTCCCGGCTTTTGACCTTGTCCTCGACAATGGCGAGCAGTTGCAGGCGCTGGAAGTAGTGCGCCGCGTGCCAGGCAAGCGCATTGTTTGTCGCGGCTATTGGGCTGGGCAACTGGTATATGCCAAGCTGTTTATCGGCAAGCAGGCGGCCAGATATGCCGCGCGGGATGTGCGTGGTGTGCGCTGGCTGGCTGCACAACAGATTGCCACGCCTGCGTTATTGCTTGAGTCGGGCGTGGCAGCGCTGAATTGCCATGTGTTGCTGTATGCCGCAGTTGCTGGAGAGAATGCCGAGCAGGTATGGGATGGGCTGGATGTCGAAAGGCGCCATGCGCTGACTTTGAGCCTGGTAGGCGAAGTGGCCAAGCACCATAAGGTCGGCTTGCTGCAAACTGACCTTTACTTGAAGAACTTCCTGGTGCAAGACCAGCGGATATACACCCTGGATGGCGATGGCATCCGCCGCCTGCGCATGCTGGGCCGAGGTTGCCAGCAACGTGACAACCTCGCGCGCTTGCTATCCAAGGTTGATGTCGGGATGGTGCAGGCCTGGTTGCATGGCTTGTTGCGGCATTATGCTTCTGTTATCGAAGCCAAAAGCGAGTTTAGTCTGGGTGATATGCAGCGGCGCATTGCCAAATACTGGCAATACGACATGCGCCAATATGCAGAAAAGGTGCGCCGCACTTGCAGCGATGTCGCGACATGGCGGGTGCCGGGAATTTATGCTGCCGTCAACCGGACTGACGATAGCGCTGCATTGCGAGCAGCGCTTGCGTCTCCCGACGACTTGTTTAATCAGCCGGAAGCGCTGCGGCTCAAGAGCGGCAACACCTGTACGGTGGTTGCCGTACAAATTGATCAGCGCAAACTGGTGATCAAACGGTACAATATCAAGAATTTCTGGCATGGGCTGGGCCGCGCGTGGCGCCCCTCAAGGGCGATGCAGGCATGGTCCAATGCCTATCGACTGCGGCTCAAAGATATCACGACGCCAGCGCCAGTGGCGGTGATGGAGCGCCGGGTTGGTGGATTACGCCGCGAAGCCTATCTGCTTACGGAATATGTCGAGGCACGGGATGCCGCAGCATTTTTTGCTGATGACATGGTCAGTGTGGAACAACGACAGCAGGTGGCGCTGGCAATCGCCAGCATGTTCTATCAATTGTTTTGCCTGCAACTGGAGCATGGTGATTGCAAGGCCAGCAATGTGCTGGTGCAAGGCGCGCAGCCGATGCTGATCGACCTCGACAGCATGCGGCAGCATGGATGCCAAATGTGTTTCCGGCGCAGGCATGTGCGGGATTTGCGGCGTTTCATGAAGAATTGGCAGTCTGACGCCGTTACCCGTCATCTTTTCAGTAGCGCATTCATGGCGGTTTATACTGACAGAGACGTGCTGGATCAGGCAGGAATTAAATAAAGCGGGAAAAGAATGATCATTCTAGGAATATCCGGCGCGCTGGGGCATGATGCCTCGGCCGCCATTATTGTTGATGGCAAAATCGTGGCAGCGGCGGAAGAAGAACGCTTCATTCGCGACAAGCATGCCAAGAACAGATTTCCGCTGGAAGCAGCAAAATACTGTTTGCACGAAGCCGGGGTTCGCCCCGAGCAGGTGGATATTGTCGCTTTTCCCTATGGCGAAATCCCGCTGGGCAGTGATGCGCGCTGGCATTACGCCAAGCGTTACTGGTATGCGCCTGACCGCGCGCTGGATGCGATCTTCAACGGCAACCGCCGTTTCCGCCGTAATCGTGACAAATCCCTGAACCTTATGCGCGAATTGGGCCTGACCAAGGCGCGTTTCGTGCCGGTCGAACACCACCTTGCGCATGCGAGTAGCGCCTATCACCTGAGTGGTTTCAAGGAAAAAACCGCGATTGTCGGCATCGACGGCAAGGGTGAGTACGCCACGACCTTTTTCGGTTATGGCGAGAACGGCAAAATTCACAAGATCAAGGAATTCTACGACCCGGATTCCCTGGGTGGTCTGTATGGTGCCATTACCGAGTATCTGGGTTTCGAGATGCTGGATGGTGAATTCAAGGTCATGGGCATGGCGCCTTATGGCGATCCCAAGCGCTATGATTTATCGCGTCTCGCCAAGTTCGAGGATGGTGAGCTCAAGATCAATACCGGCTACGTCAACGTGGTCGGGCTGCGTCGCTACAAGGAAAAGGGCAAGGGCTTTTACTTCACGCCCAAGTTGATCAAGTGGCTGGGACCAAAGCGCGAGGGTGACGAGATCGACGATCCCTACATCCATTACGCCGCCTCCGTGCAGCAGTTGCTGGAAGACCTGGCGCTGGAAATGATCGAATACTATCTCGGCGACATCATCCGTGAAACCGGGCGTATCGCCATGGCGGGAGGAGTGGCGCTCAATGTCAAGCTCAATCAGCGCATCATCGCCTTGCCGCACGTGAAGGAGCTATTCGTGCAGCCTGCTTCCGGCGATAACGGCACCTCGCTCGGCGCGGCCAGTTTTGTCGCTGCCGAGATGGGTGAGCCATTGGAGCCCATGAAGCACGCCTATTTAGGGCCATCTTTCACTACCGAGGAGTGTTTGGCGGCCTGCGAGGCACATCCTGCCAAACCCAAGTTCCAGCGTGTTGAAAACGCGCCGCAGAAAGGCGCCGAAATTCTTGCGGGTGGCAACCCGCTGGCCTGGTTCCAGGGGCGCATGGAGTTTGGCCCGCGTGCACTGGGCTGCCGCAGTATCCTGGGTGATCCCAGCCATCCTGGGGTTGCTGACCGCATCAATGCGCAGATCAAGTACCGCGAGCGTTGGCGGCCATTCTGTCCCAGCATGTTGGATCGGATCGCAGCCGACATTCTGCAGACAAACCATCCTGCGCCTTACATGACCTTTACCTTCGATGTAGCCGAGCACTGGAAATTGCGTATCCCCGAAGTGGTGCATGAAGATGGTACCGCGCGCGCGCAGGTGGTAACCAAGGAAACCAATCCGCGTTATTACGCTTTGATTGAAGAGCTGGAGCGCTTGCGTAATGTACCTGTGGTGCTTAATACCTCGCTCAACCGCCGTGGTGAGCCCATGATTTGCAGCCCGACCGATGCGCTCAATATGTTCTATGGTTGCGACCTGGAATATCTGCTCATGGAAGATGTGCTGGTAACCAAGAAATAGTTCTCAATCAGGGTTTGCGTGCTCGTGAAAGTGACGCAAACCCATGGTGGGCTTCCCTTAACCCGGATATGGTTAATTTGACGATAGCCGGTGCTTTCAGCGATAATTTCCAACTAAATTCAACTTTTAGCGGCGTATAACTCATGACACAAACCCTGGTAGAAGTCACAGAACGCATTCGTGAGCGTAGTGCGCCAACCCGTAAAGCTTACCTGCAACGCCTGGACCAGATCATCAATCGTCCGCGTGGCGCCGATCGTCTGGGTTGCGCCAATGTAGCACACGCTTTTGCAGCGCTGCCCAGCAATGACAAGTTCCGTATCGTGGCAGAAAAAGCCCCGCATATCGGAATCATTACCGCCTACAACGATATGTTGTCGGCGCATCAGCCATACGAGACCTATCCTGACATTATTCGCGATGAGGCACGTAAGCACGGCGCGACTGTGCAAGTGGCTGGTGGTGTACCTGCGATGTGTGATGGTATTACCCAGGGTGAGCCAGGTATGGAGCTTAGCCTGTTTTCACGCGATACGATTGCCATGGCCACTGCCGTTGGCCTCTCACATGATGTATTTGATGCTGCCTTGTTATTGGGGGTGTGCGACAAAATTGTCCCCGGCTTGCTGATCGGCGCATTGCATTTCGGTCATCTGCCCTGTGTATTTGTCCCTGCCGGCCCGATGGCGACAGGGATCGATAACACTACCAAATCCAAGGTGCGCGAAAAATATGCGCAAGGGCTGGTTGGGCGTGAGGAATTGCTGGCTTCCGAATCTGCCGCCTATCATGGCGCAGGTACCTGTACCTTCTTCGGCACCGCCAACAGCAACCAGATGCTGATCGAGGCTATGGGCCTGCATGTGCCGGGCGCTGCGTTTGTGCATCCGCATGACGACATGCGTGAAATGCTGACCCGTGAATCGGTGAAAACAGTACTCTCCATCACCCAGAAGCAGCGTTTCATGCCGATTGGCCAATTGGTGGACGAGCGTGTCATCGTCAACGCCATTGTCGCCCTGCTGGCCACCGGTGGCAGCACTAACCACCTGATCCACTGGGTGGCAGTGGCGCGTGCCGCAGGTATCATCATTGATTGGTCCGATTTCTCCAAGCTGTCGCAAAACACACCATTGCTGGCGCGTGTTTATCCTAATGGCACTGCTGACGTCAACCAGTTCCAGGCTGCTGGCGGTCCAAGTTTCGTGATTCGCGAGTTGATGGATGCCGGTTACATGCATAGTGATGTGAATTCGGTAGTCATTGGCGGTTTACGTGATTTCTGCAAGAAACCAGTCAAGTCTGATAATGACTTGATCTGGGTTGACCTGCCCAAGGAAAGCCCGGATGACACTATCGTGCGCAATGCCTCCAGGCCGTTCAGCGAATCCGGCGGCTTGCGCCTTCTGACCGGTAACCTGGGCCGTTCCGTGATCAAGAGTTCCGCCGTGCCGGAAGATCGCCAGATTATTGAGGCGCCTGCCATTGTATTCAACGGGCAGGAAGAGCTGCTGGCTGCGTTCGAGCGTGGCGAACTGGAAAAAGATTTTGTTGCCGTCGTACGCTTTCAGGGGCCGTGTGCCAATGGCATGCCGGAATTGCACAAGCTGACGCCGCCGTTGTCCGTGTTGCAGGGTAAAGGCTATCGTGTGGCGATTGTGACCGATGGCCGCATGAGCGGTGCATCAGGCAAAGTGCCTGCCGCGATCCATTTGAGCCCAGAGGCTGTGGCTGGCGGTGCAATTGGCAAGATTCGCACTGGTGACATGATCCGACTGAATGCGATTGTCGGCACCTTGAACGCGCTGGTGGATGATGAAGAATGGAAATCCCGTTCTGTGGCCGTGATGACCGAGGCCCAGCGTAACAACAATGGCCATGGTATTGGCCGCGAACTGTTTGGCGGCATGCGCAAGAATGTGCTGAGTGCCGAAGAGGGCGCCGTCACCTGGCTCTAACCATTTAAAAATGTGCGGGAGGGGCGTTGTTTTTGATTGCCGTACTAAACGTACTGTCTGCGCTCAAACGCCTTGTCCCCCGCGATTTTGAAATGGCAATATAGTTGTTGCCTTTCTCCTTGCTTGCAGCTTTTTAATAATCAACCCATAGGTATCAAACATGAGCACACTAGATTTAGCTAACCACGGCCCGGTGATTCCGGTCATTGTCATCAACAAGGTGGAAGATGCCGTACCGATGGCAGAGGCTTTGCTTGAGGGTGGTATCAAGGTACTGGAAGTAACCTTGCGCACTCCAGTGGCGTTGCAGGCGATGGAGGCAATTGCCAAGGCTGTGCCTGATGCTATCGTGGGCGCAGGTACTGTGCGCAACATCAAGGATGCGCAGAACTGCAAGGATGTTGGCTGCCAATTTGCCGTCAGCCCTGGCTACACCAGCGAGCTGGGTCTTGCCGCGCGTGAAATGGGCTTGCCTTTGTTGCCAGGTGTTTCCACCGGCAGCGAGATCATGCAAGCCAATGCCGATGACTATTATTTCCTCAAGCTGTTCCCGGCGGTTGCCGTGGGCGGCATCAACTTGCTCAAAGGCTTTGCTGGCCCATTCGGCGATGTCAAATTCTGCCCGACTGGTGGCGTAACTGTAGAATCTGCACCGCAGTTCCTCGCATTGCCCAATGTCGTGGTCTGTGGCGGCACTTGGCTCACGCCTGCTGACGCAGTCGCGCGCAAGGATTGGGCGCACATCACCAAGCTGGCCAAGGAAGCTTCTGCCATCGTCGCGGCGAAGTAATCAGGCAGTAATACAGGCCTTTTCAGAGCGGCTAACAAAACTCTCCTGGCGTTGTTGTTCTATCTTGCCGTGCTACTTGCACTGTCTGCGGTAGAATGCCTGGCCAGGATCACTTCGCTGAGTTTTGTTAGCCGCTCTTAATCTTGTTCGCTTCTGTTCAAACAACTGGCGCTTATGTCTAAAAAACTGGATTTAACCGAGTACAAAACCATTGTGCTGGATTGCGACGGTGTGGTGCTCAACAGCAACAAGACCAAGGTGGATGCGTATTACAACACCGCCAAACGCATGGGTGGGACAGATGCGCAGGCGCAGGCGTTTGTCGATTATCACATCAAGCTCGGCAGCATTCCACGTAACGACAAAATCCGTCATTACATCACTGACATCATCCAGCAACCGTTGACGCCAGCATTGTTTCAGGCGTTTATGGATACTTTCACTGAAATACTGGATGAGACACTGATGCAGTGCCAGATCGCTCCGGCGCTGCATGAATTCAAGGCGGCTACCAGCCAGGCCAAATGGATGCTGATGTCTGGCGGAGACCAGGAAGAATTACGCCAGATTTTTCCCAGGCGCGGCCTGGATACCCTGTTCGAGCTGGGTATTTACGGTGGCCCGACCAAGAAGAATGAACATCTGGCGCGCATGGTGGCAGACGGCACAATCCAGTTTCCCGCCTTGTTTGTCGGCGATAGCCGTTTTGACCATCAGGCTTCGACCGGCGCCGGGCTGGATTTTGTCTTTGTCAGCGACTGGACCGATATGCCGGATTGGCAAACCTATTGCAAACAGCACCATGTGACCGTTTGGCACCATTTGGAAATGTCACCTAACGAAAACTTTGTTTCAACCTGATGAGATGGGCATTGCTCCCATTTTTATTCGCAAGGAATATCTGGCGACCACGACTTTGCTGACAATCGCATGCTGATTCCCCGCCTGAATATTCGTGCCAGCTATCTGCTGGCCCCTGAGCACTTTGCACAGTTGAGCCAGAACGCCAGCATCCTGGAGCAGGATGAGCGTGGTGTCAAAGTGATGCAGTTGGAAAATGGCAATATTCTCAAAATATTCCGTGTGCGACATATATTCTCCCTGGCGCGGATTTATTCCTATGCCCGCCAGTTCTGTCGCAATGCAGACCGGCTAAAAAAGATAGGTATCCCGACAGTGGAAATTGTGCAGTTATTTCACTTCGAAGACAGCGCGGATACCGCCGTCATGTATCAGCCATTGCCCGGGAAAACGCTGCGTCAGCTAAACAACGCCGGCGAGCTAGATCAAGCGTTAATCAAGGAATTTGGCCGGTTTGTCGCGCGCCTGCACCAACAGGGCATCTATTTCCGCTCATTGCATTTTGGCAATGTGGTCAGAACACCCGAAGGCCAATTGGGCCTGATTGATATTGCTGATCTCAAGACAAAATCCTACAGCCTGACTGTCTGGCATCGTGTCCGCAATTTTCGGCATTTACTGCGCTATCGCGAAGATTGGGCAACATTATCGCCTACCGACCGGCAAACATTTTTAGACAGCTATTTTGCGGTTGCTGCATTGCCTGCCGATACAGAGACGGAACTTCGCTCTAAACTGACATTTTAATCTGGTAGCTGAACTATGTATGTTCTTCATATTTGTCACAGTTATTATCCGCCTTTTCTTGATTGCGCCCGTCAATATGCGGCTCTATTCACAGGCACGTCATATAAGGTGGTGACGGTGTATCTAACCGGAAAATATGACCAGGAGGTGGAGCAGGGTAGTGCTTCTGATGAAGTGATTTTCCTAGGGTATAGCAGCAAGCAGGTGCGCGGGCTCAAGCTGGGGGCGATTGCCCGGATTCGACAACTGGTAAAAAGCCGGGATTTCGCTTTTTGCATTGCCCATCGCGTTAAGCCGACCTATGTCGCCTTGCTAGCGACTGATCTTCCCGTGGTCAGTGTGCATCATAGCTATGATGATTACGGTCGCTTCACCCGTCGCATCCTCGTCAACTTTTATCGCAAACGGCTATTGATGCTATGCGTTTCGAATTCCGTGCGTGATCAAATGCGCCAACATCTCAAGCACTGGCCAGCCGAACAAATCCAGACCTTGTATAACCGCATTGACGTGGATGCGGTCAGGCAATCCCTGTTGCCCAGGCAGGAAGCCCGCCGTCTGCTTGAATTGGAAGACGATACTTACGTAATCGCCAATGTCGGCCGCTTGCACCGGGACAAGGACCAAGCGACCTTGTTACGTGGTTTCGCCCAGGCACTGCCTGAGCTGCCTGCGAATACCTTATTGTTGATTCTGGGAAAGGGACCGCTGGAACAAGAGCTGAAGTCATTAGCAAATACCATGGGAATCACCAAGCAAGTACGCTTTGCAGGGCAGGTGCCAGATGCCAAGCGTTATTTCCGGGCGTTTGATCTCTTTGTCCTAAGCTCAGATCATGAGCCATTTGGCATGGTGCTGCTGGAGGCCATGGCAGCAGAGTTGCCGATTATCTGCAGTGATAGCGGAGGTGGCGCAGAGGTGGTCAGGGCTTTTGCAACCTTGTTTACTTTGGGAAGCGTTGCGGAGCTATCTCAAGCGATAATCAGCACAATTGCAGCTCAATCTGATAATAAAATACAATCGGCCTCTGACATACTGATGAGCAGATTCTCGGATGATGCCTCTCGAATAAGATTCTTTGAGCTAATTGATCGCGCATGGATACACAACAAGACACCACCACCGCGCGTATTGCGCTAGTTTCTTTCAATTCCTTAGGCGATAGCCTGATTTACTACATGCTGGCAGAGAACCTGCGTCAGCATGGATATGATATGACCTTGTATGGGGATATTGCCTATCAGTTGCGTGCGTGGATGCCGCAGCTAAAGGTGATGCCTTATCCCGACTTTGATGATCTTGATCGCGAGTTAAGCCAGTATCACCACGTGATCATCAGTCCTCCCAATGTACTGCGGAAGCGTTTCCAGGGGGAGTATTTGGAGCATGTGAAGAAACAATGGCAGTTACTGTGCCAAAAGGCCCCAGATACTTGGAGCTGTGATCATTTAAAGCACTCACTTCAACGGCAATTGCCCGACGTGATATTTTCCCAGATTGCGCCTTTACTTGATTGTGGGCCATCAATCCGGTTCAGGAAATTCAAGGATGGCAGTTCCTTGGTCGATGTGGCAGTGACCTTTATGCATGAGAAGCTGAAACTTGCCCAGGCAACAGGGGATGTGCGTCTTTTTCCTCCATCTCATCTTGTTTATCGAAAATATTCGAAGCGTATTGTCATGAGTCCTGATTCTGCTTGGTCAGAGAAAAAAGATTGGACGCCTTCATCCTTCATCAAAACGGCCAGGTTATTACAGCAGCTTGGATATCAACCGGTATTTACCGTAGCGCCAGCGTCTTACCAGAAATGGGATGCAATACTCAAGGGGGAGTTCGAGCATGCGAAATTCACTGATCTTAATGAGTTTGCGAGCTTTGTTTATGAGTCTGGTGCATTGATCGGCAATGATTCGGGTGGAGGCCACCTGGCTTCAATATTGCGAATTCCAGTAGTGACCATTTACAGAAAACGGAATCGTCAATTTTGCTGGCGTCCTGCTTGGGGTAGCGGCAGCGTGGTCATTCCGCGATTTATATTGCCTTGGTTCAACGGGGGTATATGGCGACCTTTCATTCGGCCTGAAGATGTATTGGTTGCATTGACCTCATTGCTCGACAATCAAGACACAATATTCACCAATGGAAAAGCTTCATGATGAAAAAATGGTTAGTGCTGGATGGCATCTCTGGTGTGCCTCTCGGTGCAGAGTTAGCTCAGGCTTTTCGTCATATCGGCATTGATACTAGTTATTACAACTTGCTAGGCATGCCGAAGGTTCCCTTATATGGAGTGAAATCTGCGATTAGCAAGCTGGTCAATCGTGCCCGGGATAGTAGTGGTGATGCGTTTTTTTATCTGCCCAAGGGCAATCTTGCGTCTATTCAGGCATTGATAGAGCAACTCAAGCCGGAAGCAATACTGGTCGTTGGGTTTATCTATAAATTCATTGCGCCGACTGCGCTACAGGCCTTGGCGCAGCGGCATCAGGTCGATTTGTATTTGTATGATACGGATAGCTGTAATCTCTATACCAAGCGTCGCGAGTTTATTTTTTTCTTGGAACAGGAGTTGCCAATCTATAAAAAAATATTCTCATGCTCTAAGGTGACAGCGGATTTCTTCAGCGATACTAAGAAGCTGGACGCTAGTTTTGTGCCGTTTGGGGCGAATTTTATCACTGCACCAAGCGGAACAGATGCTGACAAGCAGCACGAAGTCTTGTTCGTGGGAAGTGGTGATTTGCGCAGAATTATTATCCTAGAAAGCATACGTGACCATCTTTCCATTTTTGGCAATCGTTGGAAGCGTAATTTTCCATTGATGTCGCCGGAGTTGATCAGGCGCGTGGATGACCATCAGGTTTGGGGCCCGAATCTGCATCAATTACTGACAAGCTCAAAAATTGTCCTCAATATCACGCGTGGTCCCTATTACGCTGCTGGTACTGGCGTTAACCTGAGAATTTTTGAAGCGCTGGCAGCAGGCTGCTTTCTGATCACAGATTACTGTGACGAAATCGCCGAGCTATTTAATATAGGCGAGGAAATAGAAACCTTTGATGGTATTGAGGATTTGAAGCGTAAAGTTAAATTCTACCTTGACTATCCTGAAGAGAGAATCAGAATTGCGAAGCAAGGACATGAAGCATTCCAAAGGAAATTTACCTGGAATGCTTGTGCTCTGAAAATGAGTAAGCTTATGGGACTCTAATGTTTCTATAGCAATAAATAGATTCTATTTAAGAATTTAAGCTCTACTATTAATTACTTTTGATTTCAATGGAAGCTAAAGTAATCGCTGGAAGCCAGAAAAGAATCCATTGTACATTTGGTCTGGTGATGATGCCCTGACCAAATGTGATGCCGATAATCATCGTATAAATAAATAATATCAGTGCGATGCAGGCATACAAATTATGCCGATAATTCCATCCTGCTCTGAGGACGGAAGCACATAAGGCTAAATGCAGCAGTAAGCCAATGAGGCCCAACTCTACCAAGGAACCAATATAGACACTATGGTAGTGGCGCCATTCATTTACAAACTCTCCAGGAGCATGGATAAACACTTGTGTTCCGGCGCCAAATCCAAAAATGAGGTGCTCTTTTGCTCGCTCTAAGAATCCTTGCCATAAATCTAGCCTATAGCTTTGTCCTCTCTCAATATCAGCGCCAAAAGAGTGCTGCATTAAATAAAATACTAGTAAAGAAGATATTCCCGCTAATATTAATATTGCTAATTTATACTTTACATTCCAATGGTTTGTTAAAAATATAATGCTACATGCGATTAGCATGCCACCAATCGGGCCTCTGCTATGGGTGAGAACTGTAGCGATAAAAAAGACAATAAAAGCAAAAAAGTAAAATATCTTGTGCTGCTTGCTCATATTGATATTTTGCCAGTTCAGTAACCCAAACATTAAAACTGCAAATGCCCCATATATGGCACCCGACCACAAGGCATTCCATAATCTCCCGATTCCTACAAAGCGATCGGCTAGACTCAGTCCATTGACTCCATAGAAGAGTATGCCATTAATAACAATGCTAATGAGTGCGATGCTCGTGAGTACTTTTATTAGTAATGCTAATTTTTCATTAGATTTTTTCATCCAGAAAATTAAAGTTATCGAAAAGAAAAAGAAAAATATTACCCTTTTAACTTCACTTAAATAATCACTAAATTCCTCATGTGAGGCCCATAATAAGCTGATCAGATAATAAGCGCTATATAAGACGGATAGCAGAAAAATATTAGAGGATTTTAATTCTTTTATATTGAAACTGTTTTTAAAAATTAGCCAAATACCAGAAAGGCTAAAGATAAAGATGAATAGTTGTTGGTGAAGTTTGCTAGAAGGAAGTAAAAAATATCCTGATAACCACAATAATGAAAGAGAGAAAAGAATATTTTCACTTTTACTGAAAAATTTTTTATTCAGGAACTGCATTTGTTTAAATTCTTTTAAATAAATTTTGAATAATCTGTTGAGGTAGTATTTGTTTCAAACAATTCAAATGCCCCAGCGGACACTCCCGCTGAAAACACGGACTGCATTCCAGGCCAAGATATTCAATCACCGCCTTGCTGCTCATCGGCGGCGTGTGATGCGGGTCGGAGGAGCCGTAGATGGCGATGAGTTTCTTGTCCAGCGCGGCGGCGACATGCATGAGGCCGGAGTCGTTGCTGACGACGGCATCGCAGAGCGACATGAGGTCGATGGCGTCGCCCAACTTGGTCTTGCCGCCCAGGTCTAGGCAGGCCATGTTGCTCAGGCGATTGATTTCCGCGGTGAACGGCACATCTTTTTCCGAACCGAACAACCAGACTTGCCAGCCATGCTCATGCGCCGCACGCGCGACCTCGGCGTAATATTCCAGCGGCCAACGCTTGGCTTCGCCGTATTCTGCGCCGGGACAGAGTCCCAGCACCGGGGCGGTTGGCGCTGGGATGTACATGTTCTCCAAGCATGCCAGTGCGTTGTCGCGGCTGGCCGCTAAATGCGGGTTAGGGATGGCTGGTAGCGGAGAATCGGCTTCTATGCCGAGGGCGACGAAGCGGTCCACGGTGCGCGGCAGTTTGCTTTTATCCAGTGGGCGGATGTCGTTGAGCAGGCCGTAGCGCATTTCGCCACGAAAGCCGGTACGTCGCCTGATGCCGGTGGCGGCGGGCAGGATGGCGGATTTCAGCGAGTTGGTGAGCATGATGCATTGGGTGTAGCCGTGGTTTTTCAGGCTGAGGCCGAAGCGGATGCGTTCTTTCAATGCCAGTTCGCCATGCTTGAAGGGGAGGGCGATGCCTGAATTGACCTCGGGCATGCGATCCAGCAGGGGCAGCGTCCAGGCAGGCGCGGCGACGTCGATGATGCAATCGGATTTTTGCTGCTTGAGCACCTTGAACAGGCTTTGCGCCATGACCATGTCGCCAACCCAGGAGGGGCCCATGACGAGAATTTTTTCTTGCTGTCGTGCATGGGTCATCTGACGCACCGCAGCCATCAGGAGGCGAGCTTCTGGATGATGTTGCTGGTGCTGCGTCCCGGCACGACATCAATGAGGGCGACCTTGCCGCCCCAGGATTTGACTTCCGCGCCGCCGACGACTTGCTCTTCGGTGTAGTCGCTGCCCTTGACGATTACATCCGGGCGTACAGCCTTGATGAGTTCGATAGGTGTGTCTTCGTCAAAGAGGATGACGGCATCCACGGATTCGAGCGCGGCGAGGACGCGGGCGCGGTCCTGTTCGTGAATCACGGGTCGGGTCGGGCCTTTCAGGGCGCTGACGGAACGGTCGGTATTGAGGCCGAGTACCAGGCGGTCGCCGGTGTTGTGCGCAGCTTCGAGATAGGTGACGTGTCCTGCATGCAGCAGGTCGAAGCACCCGTTGGTGAACACAATGCGCTCTCCTTTGCTGCGCCAGGCGGTGACGCGGGCCAGCAGGGCATCCAGCGTCGGGCAGACCTTGTCGGCTTGCGCGGCAGTTTGTTGTGAATGCAGTTCTGCTTCCAGTTCTGCCTTGCTTACAGGCACGGTGCCAACCTTGCCGACGACGATGCCGGCGGCGATATTGGCGAGCTCGATCGCTTCATGCAGCGGCAAGCCGTGCGCCAGGCCAGCGGTAAGGGTAGCAATGACGGTATCGCCCGCGCCGGAGACATCAAACACTTGCCGCGCCGTGGCAGTGAGGTGGTCGCTGCCCTTGGCGTTGAGCACGGTAATACCTTCCTCGCCGCGCGTGACAGCGAGAAAGTCGAGTTCCAGTTGTTTGCGCAGGGTTTCAGCGGCATTCAGCAAAGCATCCGCGTCATGGATGGTGACATTGCAGGCTTCCGCAGTTTCGCGCTTGTTTGGGGTGAGGCCGGTCGCGCCACGGTATTTGCTGTAGTCCCGGCCTTTGGGGTCCACCAGTACCGGAATGCCTGCCTGCCGTGCCTGCTGCGTGATGCGCTGGCATAAGGTGTCGCTCAATACGCCCTTGGCATAATCGGAAAGAATGATCGCGGCTGGCCGGTCATGCAGGGCGCTGGCGATAGCGCTCTGCAGCGCGGTTTCTTCCTCAGTGGTGTAGCGTGCGGCATTTTCCTGATCCAGGCGCATCATCTGCTGGTGGCCACCCAGAATCCGTGTTTTAGTGATCGTGGGGCGCAAGGGGCTGCGATAGATATGGCGGGTATCAATGCCAACTGTATCCAGTAAATCTAGCAGGCGTGTGGCTTCATGGTCTTCGCCTACCGCGCCAATGATGCGCGTGCTGATGTCCAGGCCGACTAGGTTGGCGGCGACATTGGCCGCGCCACCTGCGCGTTCATCCTGGGATTTGAGCAGCACCACGGGTACGGGCGCTTCGGGCGAGATGCGCTGCACATCGCCGAACAGGTAGCGGTCCAGCATGAGGTCACCGATGACCAGTATCCAGAGCGGGTCATGGCCAAAGCGGTGTTGTACGGTATGGATGAGTGATTCGCGCATACTGGAATGAATTAAAGGCTAGTAATCGGCTTCCGCCAGGTCGCACAGGCTGTGGCCGATCAGGATATGGGCTTCCTGGATGCGGGGCGTGTCGCTGGTGGGCATGATGAGGACATGGTCGCACAGGTTGGCGAGCTTGCCGCCGCTGCCGCCGGTCATGCCGACCGTGACGGCGCCGATCTCGCGGGCTTTCTCGATGCCGAGCACCACATTGCGGCTGTTGCCTGAGGTGGAGAAGCCGACCACCAGGTCGGCGGGCGTGCAGAGCGCCTCCACCTGGCGCGAGAAGATGAAATCGAAGCCGTAGTCGTTGCCGACCGAGGTCAGGATGGATGTATCGGTGGTCAGGGCAATTGCAGGCAGGCCGCGGCGTTCCTTCTTGTAGCGTCCGACGATCTCGGCAGCGATATGCTGGCTGTCGGCGGCGCTGCCGCCGTTGCCGAACAACAGTATCTTGCCGCCGCGCGCCAGGCAGGCGCGCATGGCTTCGCCTACCTTGGCAATGGCCGGCAGCAGCGGTTCCAGCGCTGCGATCACGGCCTGGTGTTCGGCGATGGCTTGTTTCAGGGTGTCAACAGCACTCATGAGGTTCTCCGGTTGTTCGCTCAGCAATAAGGGTCGGCTTGCATGAGGTATTGTTGGACATAGTCCTGCACGCCCTGTTCCAACGTATGAAAAGGCGTGGTGTAACCCGCGTTGCGCAGTTTGCTGATGTTGGCCTCGGTGAAATATTGATATTTGCCCATGAGGTCTTGCGGCATGTCGATGTATTCAATATTGGGTTCGCGGCCCATGCTGGCCATGACGGCAGTGGCCAGATCCTTGAAGGCGCGGGCTTCGCCGGTGCCAATGTTATAGAGGCCGGAATGCTGCGGCTGCTCCAGAAAGTGCGCCATGACCGACACGGCATCTTTCACGTAGACGAAATCGCGCAGTTGCATGCCGTCCGCATAGCCTTCCTTGTGGCTTTTGAACAGCTTGACCTTGCCTTGGTCGCGGAACTGGTTGAAAGTGTGGAACGCCACGCTCGCCATGCGTTCCTTGTGGTATTCGTTCGGGCCATAGACGTTGAAAAACTTGAAGCCGCACCATTGCGGCGGAGTGGGCAGGCCTTCGGCGCATTGGCGCAACGCCCACTGATCGAAGAATTGCTTGGAATAGCCATAGCCGTTGAGCGGGCGCAACTGGTCGATGGCGGACTCTTCGTCATCGTAACCAAACTCCCCGCCGCCATAAGTGGCGGCTGAGCTGGCATAGAGAAAAGGCACTTCGTTTTCCGCGCACCATTGCCACAGCGATTGACTGTAGCGGATATTGTCCTGCACCAGTTTGTTGAAATCGCGCTCGGTGGTGGCGCTGATGGCGCCCATGTGGATCACGGCGTCAATGGTTTCGGATGCGCGGGCCAGCCAGGCAGGCAACTCGTCCTTGTCCAGATAATCGGCATAACGCCTGTGGCACAGGTTCTGCCATTGATCGGGATGGTGCATGCGATCCACGATCACGATGTCTTCGCGTTGATGCACGGTGTTGAGGTGCCATGCCATCATGCTGCCTATCATGCCAGCGCCGCCGGTGATGACTATCATTGTTTGCGTCCGTTTCTAGCTAATCCAAAAGTATAACAAAAGCCGCTGGCCTGATGGCAGGGTTTGGAATCTTGGGACTGGCTCTTATGCAGCCGAGCGCGGGGTAACCCAACCTTGCAGGTTGTCCATGACGATCTCGCGCATGGCCTTGATCCAGGTGTCGCTGTCATTTAGTGCAGGGATGTAATGGTATTCGCCGCCACCTGCTTCAAGAAACAGGCCCTTGCCTTCCATGGCGATTTCTTCCAGCGTTTCCAGGCAATCGCTGGAAAATCCGGGACAGACCACATCCACGCGGCGCAGTTTCTGCTTACCCAGGGCTTCTATCTCGGGGGCGAAGTAGGGCTGCAGCCACTCTGCTGCGCCGAAGCGCGACTGGAAGGCAATTAAATATTGGTCTTCTGTCAGGCCGAGCGCTTGTGCAATTAATTTTCCGCTGGTCAGGCATTGCTTATAGTAAGGGTCGCCCAGGTCGCAGGTGCGGCGTGGCACGCCGTGAAAGCTCATCACCAGTTTTTCCGGCTTGCCGTGCTGTTGCCAGTGCAGGCGTATGCTTTCCGCTACCGCGTTGATATAGGCCGGGTGCGCGTGGTAATCGCGGATGGTGCGGATTTCCGGCATGTTGCGCGCGCGCAGGAGGGCGCGCATGGCTTCGTCAATGGCGGAGGCACTGCTGCTGCCTGCATATTGCGGATAGAGCGGGAACAGCAGGATGCGATTGCAGTTCCTGGCCTTCAGGTTGGCAATGGCGGATTGCACGGATGGCTGGCCGTAGCGCATGCCCAGTTCGACGGTATAAGGCGAGGCGATGGTGTCGCCCAGGTAGCCTTCCAGCAAGCTGGCCTGTTTTCGGCTATTGACCAGCAGCGGAGAGCCTTCGTTTCCCCAGATGGTGGCGTATTTGTGGGCGGATTGGCGCGGCCTTGATACCAGGATGAAACCATTGAGGATGAACCACCAGATGAAGCGCGGAATCTCGATCACGCGCCGGTCGCTGAGGAATTGCCGCAAATAGGGGCGCAAAGCCTTGGCGGTAGGTGCTTCTGGCGTGCCGAGGTTCATGACCAGGATGCCGGTACGGTCTGGCTCTTGTGGTGAAATATCCGGTTCTTTCAGGTAAAAAGACATGCATCTTCCTTTTGTTGGCGTGACGCTACAGTGACGGTTGCTGCCTGCAAGCCTGGCTGGGCGGTTCAGTGTGTGTTGGACAATGCATTGGACAGGAGTTTCGCGGTGATGTCCACAATCGGGATCACGCGTTCGTATGCCATGCGGGTAGGGCCGATCACGCCCAGCGTACCTATGGTTTCGCCGTTGGTTTCGTAAGGGGCGGTGACCATGCTGCATTCGTCCAGCGGCAGGTAGCCAGATTCGCCGCCAATGAAAATCTGCACGCCGCTGGCTTTCTGGCTTTGGTCCAGGAGCTGCATGAGCGAGGTGCGCTGCTCGAATATCTCGAACAGTTTGCGCAGCGAACTGACGTTGGTCGAAAGGTCATGCACATTCAGCAGGTTGCGCTCGCCGGCAATCACCACGCTGTCCTTGCTGTTGGCTGCCGTTTTGCTGCTGGCTTCTAATGCCGCGGCCATCAGGCGCGTCATGTCCGATTGCATCTGCTTGAGTTCATTGTGCAGCTTCTGTTTGACCTCATCCAGCGTATTGCCTGCATAGTGCTGGTTGAAGAAGTTGCTCGCCTGCGTCAGGTCGGCGGCGCTATAGGGTTTGTCGGCCAGGATGATGCGATTCTGCACCGTGCCGTCTGTTGTGACGATGATGACCAGGATGCGCTTGTCTGACAGGGGGAGAAATTCCATATGGCGGAACGCGGTGCTCTGGCGTTTGGGAATGATTACTAGCCCGGCAAACTGCGTCAGGCTGGATAGCAGGTCGGCGGCGGTATTGATCAATTCTTGCGGGTCGGGCGAGGACAGTACATGTTCCAGCTTGCGGATTTCCTGATTCTGCAACGGTTGTATTGTGAGCAGAGTGTCCACGAACAAGCGGTAGCCGCGCTGGGTCGGCACTCGGCCAGCAGAGGTATGGGGGCTGGCGATGAAGCCGTGTTCCTCAAGCTCCGACATGATATTGCGGATGGAGGCAGGACTGAGATCCAGGCCGGAGGCCAGTGACAAGGTGCGCGAACCCACAGGCTGACCGTCACTGATATAGTGTTCGATCAGGGTTTTCAGCAATATTTGGGCGCGTTTGTCTAACATGGTAGGTATAAATTGGGGATCGGTCGTTGCTAATTCAATATTGAAAACGGCCGCCTGGCAAGGAAATGAAAAAATTATCCGATACAGACTGGTGCCGCGCAATCAATTATTACCGGGATAATGGCGACGAGGGTTTTATGCGTCTATCTTCTATGATTTAATGCCAGCCATGAAAAATGTGTTTCAGACAGTTGCACTGATAGGCAAGTACATGAGCCCGGAAAACCGGGAGCACATGCTTGCCTTGGCACGGTTTCTTAACGAGCGGCAGGTCGGCGTGTTCATCGAAGAGCAAACTGCGCAGAGCGCCGAGATCAAGGGCTATACCACCCTGAAAATGAGCGCGATAGGCGCATATGCCGATCTGGCGATTGTCATTGGCGGCGATGGCACCATGTTGAGCGTGGCCCGCGCATTGGTGGATTACAAGATTCCGCTGGTGGGTGTGAATCGTGGCCGATTGGGCTTTCTGACCGATATTGATTCGGACCGCATGCTCGACAATGTCACGGGTGTTCTGGACGGCCAATATGAAACCGAGGAACGCATCCTGCTGGAGGCCAGCATTGTGCGCGCTGGCGGAATTATCGGGCAGGGGTACGCGCTGAATGATGTCGTCGTCAACAAAAGCGGCATGGCGCGCCTGATCGAGCTGGAAGTTCATATCGACGGGCATTTCGTGCAGCGCCAGCGTTCCGACGGCCTGATCGTGGCGACGCCGACCGGCACTACCGCCTATTCGCTTTCTGCAGGTGGGCCTATCCTGCATCCCACGCTGGATGCCATTGCCTTGGTGCCTATCTGTCCACATACACTGAGTAATCGTCCGATTGCAATTGATAGCGCCAGCAAGGTGGTGATCGAGGTGGTGCATGCTGAGGACGCCAGCGTGCATCTTGATGGCCAGCGGAAAATGGCGTTGCAGCCAAGGGATCAGGTGCAGGTGCAACGGGCGAAAAATACCCTCACATTGCTGCATCCCCCCGGGCATAACTATTTTGATGTGCTGCGCGAAAAGCTGCATTGGGGCTAGGGCGTAAAGGCAAACAAGCATGCTGCAAACACTTTCCATACGTGATTTTGTCATTGTCGACCGGCTGGAACTCGAATTCAGGCCCGGCTTCACCGTGCTCACTGGCGAAACCGGGGCGGGAAAATCCATCCTGATTGATGCGCTATCCCTGGTGCTGGGCGCGCGCGGCGAAGGCGGCATTACTCGCGCCGGGTGTGAAAAGGCTGAAATCAACGCGGTATTCGACATTGGCACGCTGGCAGACTTGCGCGCCTGGCTGGATGAAAGCGAAATCTGTATCGATGATGCGCAATTGCTGCTGCGTCGCGTGATTTACGCCGACGGGCGCTCGCGTGCCTTCATCAACGGTTCGCCCGCTACCATCCAGCAATTACGTGAGATAGGCGAATTTCTGGTGGATATCTATAGCCAGCATGCACATCACTCCCTGCTTAAAGCCGCAACCCAGCGGCAGGTGCTCGATGCCTATGGCGGATTGCAGTCGCTGCTGAATGAAGTGGCGGCAGCCTACCGGGATTGGCAGGTGCTGTATCGTCAGCGTATCGATGCTGAGCGTAATGCAGAAGCTTATGCCGCCGAGTTGGCCGAATTGCGCGACCAGGTGCGGGAGTTGAGCGCATTGGCGCCTGGTGAGGAAGAGTGGGAGCCATTGCAGCAGGAGCATGTGCGGCTTTCCCATGGCGCGAGCATTCTGGCGGGCGGGGAGGAATGCCGTGACCTGCTGAGCGAGGGCGAGCTGGCCGCCGTGCGCCAGTTGAGCCGCGTGCAGCATAAGCTGCAGGAGTTGACGGCTTATGATGGCGGTTTGCAGGAAGCGCTGGATACGCTGAATTCGGCGCTGATTCAATTGGATGAAGCAGACCGTTTCCTGAACCGCTACCTGCAACGTGCCGACCTTGACCCCGAGCGCTTGCAGGAGGTGGAAAGCCGTATCCAGGAGTTGCATGCAGCGGCCCGTAAATATCGTACCCGGCCGGAAGAGTTGGCTGGCCTGCTGGCATCCTGGCAATTGCGCATGGGCGAGCTGGAGCGCAGCCATGACAACCAGCAGTTGCAACAGGATGAAGCCAAGGCCAGGGCGCAATACGACGTGTTGGCCAGCAAGTTGAGCGAGAGCCGTGCGCAGGCTGCCCAGAGTCTGGGAGAAAAGATCAGCGCCGAGATGCAGCGGCTTTCATTGAGCGGCGGGCGTTTTGCCGTGGCGTTGACCGCGCAGGAGCCTGCTGCGCATGGCAATGAACAGGTGGAGTTTCTCGTCGCCGGTCATGCTGGTGTTGCACCGCGGCCTTTATCCAAGGTGGCGTCGGGAGGCGAGTTGTCCCGCATCAGCCTGGCGATTCGCGTGGTGACGGCGCAGCAGGGCGATGTGCCGACCATGATCTTCGACGAAGTGGATGTCGGCATTGGCGGCGGTGTGGCCGAGGTGGTCGGGCAGTTGCTCAAGACATTGGGCCATCAGCGGCAAGTGCTGGTGATAACCCATCTGCCGCAAGTGGCAGCGCAGGGCAGTCAGCACCTGCGCGTCAGCAAGCGCATGCAGGAAGGACAAACCTTGAGCCGGATTGAGGTGCTGGACCATGCGCAACGGGTGGATGAGGTAGCGCGCATGCTGGGCGGGGTGGAAATCACGGAAACTACATTGCAGCATGCCAGCGAGATGCTGGCTGCCGGAGCCTGAGCCGTATCAGGCTATCTCCCGGGTTTTACAAGTAAAAAATCGACAATGGCGTGAATATGCCTGAAAGCCGACTTTAATGTCGTGGTATATTACGCCATTTCCGGTCAGAGTCGTGGTAATGCGTCATATAATCCTCTTCGCTGCGTTGCTGTGCGTGGCTTGCAGCTCCGCGCTGCCTTCTTTCAAGCCTTACAAGATGGACATTCAGCAGGGTAATGTCGTGACATCCAAAATGATGTTGCAATTGCGGCCCGGCATGACCAAGTCGCAGGTGCGATTCATCATGGGCACGCCCTTGATACAGGACAGTTTCCACCGTGACCGCTGGGATTATTTCTACCAGATGCGCAAGAGTGGCAAGATCATCGAGCAACGCCGCGTCATCATGGAGTTCGAGGGCGATGCCCTGAAGCGCGTGCGCGGCGATGTCATCCCCGCCTCGCCGGAGGATACCGCTATCGTGGCAACCCCGCCTGCTGCGCCTGTCGTGATCGAACCCAAAGCCCCAGAAAAGAAGGGCGTGCTTGACCGGCTGAAGTTCTGGAAGAGCGACGACGAGCAGGCAGCGCCAGCCGGGGCTGAATATTACGATACCAAGCCAACCACCCCGATTGTGCAGGAAGATGCTGCCGCGCCAAGAAAAGTGGTTCCCGAACTGGCAGCGCCAGGCGCGGTTCCTGCTGCTGTGCCGGCACAGGCTCAGCCAGCGGTGACACCATCTGCGCCTGCTACGACACTATCCGAACCTGCTGCGCAGTCAGCGCCAGCCCAGGCTGTGGCAAAACCTGCTGCGGGGGCTGCAGCAGCCAAACCAGCGCCGGCGTCCAAATCAGCACAGGAACCAGAGGACGATGACGACGATTTGCCGCCAGAAGATGAACCTGGGTATTTTGAGCGCATGCTGGAAAAAATCGGTTTCTAGCAGGGTAATTTGATTCAATAAAAGAATGTGGTGTTGAAATGCAAAAGATAGTGATTGCCGGATGTTCAGGCCGAATGGGTCATGCCCTGCTGGATGGTGTGTTCAATGATGCCGAGTTGGTGTTGCATGGTGCGCTGGACCGCGCGGATAGCCCGCAGATCGGGCGCGATGCAGGAGAGCAGTTTGGCCGCAATACTGGCGTGAAAATCACCGCAGACCTGACGGCAGCCTTGCAGGGCGCGGATGTATTGGTGGATTTCACTCGCCCCGAGCCCAGCCTGCAATACCTCGAAGCCTGCCGCCTAGCTGGCGTCAAACTGGTGATCGGTACCACCGGGTTTACTGCTGAACAAAAACAGCAAATCGAACGCGCCGCGCAGGATGTCGCTATCGTATTCGCCCCCAACATGAGCGTGGGCGTGACTCTGCTCATCAATTTGGTGCAGGCCGCAGCCAAGGTGCTGAACCAGGGTTACGACGTGGAAATCATCGAGGCGCACCATCGCTACAAGGTGGATGCCCCCTCCGGCACCGCATTGCGTTTAGGCGAAGCTGCGGCGGAAGCCTTGGGACGCGACCTCCGCGAGTGCGCGGTCTATGGCCGCGAAGGTGTCACTGGCGAGCGTGATGCCAATACCATAGGTTTTGCTACCGTGCGCGGCGGAGACGTGGTGGGAGATCACACTGTCCTGTTTGCCGGCATTGGCGAACGCGTAGAGCTGACGCACAAGGCATCCAGCCGCGCCACATTTGCACTCGGCGCACTGCGTGCCGCCAAATTCCTGGCAATTCACAAACATGGGTTGTATGACATGCAGGATGTGCTGGGGTTGAGGAAATAAAAGATCAATGCTGGTAATTGTAATAAAGGGGTGGAAATCACCCCTTTATTATTTTGTGCTTTTGTTAAGATGAGTCAGGATATTTGCAAGGCACTGCTCTGAATTGCCGTATCTACTGAATAAAGACTTTTAAAAGGAAACTACGTGCCATTTTCTCCAGAAGAGCGTCAGGCATTGCTGAATGTAAAAGGCATCGGCCCCACTGTGGTGACGCGCCTTGAGCAACTGGGATATGAGTCGTTGTCACATCTGAGCAAGGCTAATACATTGGATATCGTTGCACAGGCAGCCGCTATGCTGGGTTCTACCTGCTGGAAAAACAGCCCGCAGGCGCGTGCTGCGATTCAGGTTGCGATTGAATTGGCACAGACGCGAATGAGTGCATAGAAGCCCTGCTCAACAAACACAGGCTGGAGAAATCAACTGATCAGGCTGTGTGTGAGTTTTGTTGAGTGGGAATAGGGCTGGCTGGCGTATTCTCAGAATGTATAAGTCAAGGCAATATTGATGGATCTTCCACGGCCTGGTACCGTCATGCCCCAAGGAATACCCCCAGTTGTCATGGCATAGCCCTGTGCAAGATATGCACCGCCAAGCGGTAAATAGTAGAAGCGATTGAACAGGTTTTCCACTTCCATATCCAGGCGGACACGTTGCCATTCCAGTTTGCTGCGCAGGTTGAATAATGTGTAAGCGGGTGTCGACACTTCATTGCGCACCTGGGAGATGTTGTCTTTTTCCGTGACGCGGTGCATTTCCAGGGTGTTGGTCCAGTTGCCTAGTTGATGTTCCAGTGCAAATTTTCCGTTCAGCGGCATCATGTGATAAAGATTATCGCCTGTGGTGCGGTTTTCGCCTCGCACATAACTGACCATGCTACTGACTGTAAAGCTGCCGATATTGGCAATATGTCCCAGCTTATAGCTTGCTGAAGCATCAATTCCATAAAGCCGCGCATCTGCATTGGTATATTGCAGCAACATATATTGGTCGTTTCGGTGATAGCCAGGCAGGCGTGCTGCATCAATATAGTTCTCAACATAGGTAAGATACCCCGTGGCTTTTACCTGCCATTTCTCCTTGGCAATATCATGCCAGTCACCGCTGGCGCTGAGCGTGTAGGCCACTTCTGGCTTGAGATCAGGATTGCCTATATAACCATTGCCATCACCGACAAAGTTGTTCATGAGCGCGGCCATTGCGTTTCGAGACCATGGATAACGCTCATATAAATTCGGGGAGCGGGTTTTCCGCGCAAACCCAAACTCATAGTGCTGAGTCTCTGCTGGTTTAAATCGGGTCAAGGCGGTCAGATCGTAGTGATAATCTTCACGGCTGTGGTCTAGCGAATTAAATGTATTTGCATCACTTCCATATGTGTTGGAATAACCTTGTGCGCGGCCTGTATTGGAAGTGACGCGATCAGTACGCAAGCCAAGCAGGGTGGTCCATTTATTATTCCACTGTGTTTCCAACTCACTGAATATACCGATACGATCACGCTTCCCATCCCGGATATTCCAAAAATCGTTGCAGCACATAGATATTCCTCCATCATTAATGGAGGGCCACCAATCATCCAGCCGGTAATATTGAAAATCTGCACCTACGCGCACAAGGTGCTGGTCACTGATCGGCACAGTCGCTTTTAACAAACCTCCATGGGTGGTTGCCTCGGAAAGCATGGGCATATACATACCCCCGGAGCGGCTTTGTAGCATATCCATGGAATGATCCAGCTTTTGCCGGAAATAACGTGCTTCCAGTTCGCCCCAATCAAATTGCCCTGTGTAGTGGAGATTGATGGTGCGATTCACATTTGCAGGTTTCTTGAGGTTGAGTATCTGCATGCCTGGGTTATCGAGATCGGGGTAGCTGGATACCATGTCCATGCGCTGGTTAGGAAAACCCTCCCAGTCGATCGATTGCTCACCAAGTTTCAATTCAAGCAGATGCTGCTCTGATAATTTCAGTGCAATACCCAGCTCCCTGTGACGTGAGCCTCGATATGCTGTCCCAGCCACGGTCTTGTCGGTGATTCTATCCGTGAGCGGGCTAATTTGCCTTGTCCATAACCCTGGTTTTTTGAAATCTCCAGCAGCTCTGTAGTTATTGGCTTGAGAGTATGAGTCCGTATATGCCAGGCTGAGATTCTGGCTTGCCACGGACAGAGCCACGTTGCCGCCTCTTGCCGCACCATTGCTTCGGTAGAATGTTCCTATGCTGCCTGTAGTGAGTAGTGCCTGATCTTCTTTTGCAAATTTGGGTTTTGCCGAATTGACCTGGATGGTGCCGCCAATACTGTCACCGCCGACACTGACCGGGGTAATACCAGCATATACTTGAATACTCTCAATGCTGGATGGATCCACAAATGAAAGAGCCGGGTTCATATGATTAGGGCATGCACTCATGAGATCCATGCCATTCACCTGGGTGCGGATGCGATCATCGGCAAAGCCGCGCATCGTGGGCAGGCTGGAAATTCCTCCAGCGCCATAGGTGTTTACTCCTGGAATATGCTCAAGTAGGCGGGCTGTGTCGTTGGTATGGCTACGCAAGCTTCGTGATGCAATATCCTCGCCGGTAAATGCGCTGTCTTCGATGCGGTCAGCACTGACCTCAATAAGGGGAAGCACCGGGTAAAGCAGCTTATCGACAGGCTCTTGAGTCGATGTCGTGTCTGCCATGCTGGTGGTAGAGATAAATGCAAGCGAGATGGCAATACTGAGCGGGCTGGGCGTTTTCATGAGAGGTTTCCAGAGTGCAAATGGCAGGTGTATTGCACACCTGCCATTGTGAGGATTGATACTTGACGTGTTTTAACCCTGACGGCGACGGCGTGCTGCCATGCCTATCAGTCCCAGGCCAATGCCCAGCATTGCATAAGCGCTGGGTTCAGGAACGGCTGCAATTGCAGAGATGGATTGGGAAACAGGGTAGCCGCTCATCGTGCCAACTGAGCCATAGGCTTGAGCGCTAGTGCCTGTCATGCACACTGCCCCCATCATGCCCCCTGCCGCGCAATCGGCATAAGCGAGATAATTGATCTGGGTCTGTGACAATGTTTGCAATGGATCATCAGGAATAAATACCAATGCATAGGCATTGCCAGGATTATTGCCCGCACGCGGGAAACCATAGTAAACACCGCCAGCATCCACGCCGGATTGCGGGCTCCAGCCATCGCCACCCATCCCGGTCCAGAAGGTGTTGGTATTGTTGTTCTTGAATGTGGCGGCAAAAGTGCCGCCAAGGGAACTGTCATACCAGGATACGAGTTGATAATCCAAAGTCAGCCAGGTCATGTTGTCATGAGGATAGGCAACTGAATTGCCTGTCATCGATTCGGACAATATCCCTTTCAGATTAGAAACAGTTTTGGTGGCGTTGTCATAGTCAAAACTGCCAAGGAAAATAGTGTCACGAGGCTGGGTATCGGGCTCGTGCCAAATGGTTTCAATAGTGTAGGAATCAATAGCAGCCATGGCTTGGCTCGCACCAGTTGCCATCAATACTGCGGATATTGCAGAGATAATATATTGCTTGTTGCAATTCATTTCGTTCTCCTTGTTGAGAAGCAGAAAGCCGTATGGACTTTCCATTTTCAGGGGTTGGTGATGAGGTTAGCGTGTTATATGACTGCGCACTGCGATACCCATGATGCCCAGCCCTAGCACCATTAAGGCATAAGTGCTTGGCTCGGGAACAGCTGCCACGCTGACGGTGGCTGACAGGCCATAGTTGTAAGCCAGCGATAGCGGGTCGTTCTGAGAAGCGTAGTCAGCGCCTCCTATGATGAGGGTGTAGGTGCCTGCGTTCAGCAGGAAGCTGCTGCTGACAAAACCATCAGCAGTACCATCCCCAATAACAGCGGGCAAATTGCCCAAATTATTGGAAGTTCCATCGGCTGCATAACCAACAAAACTCAGTTTGCTGATGACGCCAGCATCATTACCAATCTCAAAGTTGCCCAATGCATTCAATGCGCCTTCGGTATCAAAACCCAATGTGTTGCGATATGCGGATGTGACTGCGGATGAGTCATAAGCTGCTCCGGGTGCTTTGCCTTCATAGAGGCTAAAACCTGGTAAGAGGCCATCAAGAGAAGTGGCTGTTGCATTAGCGAGTGCAGATGCGGAAATAGTGACCAGTGCCTGGTTTGTGATGCTGAAAGTAAACCACTTGACTTGGTGAGTATCTCCCCAATCTGCATCGGCTGCGTCAGCCCAGCCATGGCTGCGGGTAGTTTGGTTGCTGATGGTGACCGATTGGTCAGTTAGGCCATCAAAAACGCCAAAATCACGCCCTGTGTAACTGACATGGGCAAAGGCGGTTTGGCTGGCAAGAATGCCCGCCAGCAAAAGAATCTTTTTCATTAATTTTTCCCTTTCAATATTTAAGAGCAATTGGCTATGAGCGCCGTGCTGTAATATAGGGAAAGGGGTTGAAAATGAAAATGTGACACATTGCCGCGCGACAATTTGTCGCATTGATCTCAAGCTAAAAAAAAGCTGATTTCCAGCAAGAAATCAGCTTCAAAACCACAGTCCATATTGCATGGACTATGATGAGGGTCAAATGAATATGATCTATTGATATTAGTTACAACGAAAGTATCCACTCTACTATCGTTTTAATATCCTCATCTTTGACGTGCGCGTTAGGTGGCATTGGCATGGGGCCCCATGTGCCACTTCCACCAGTTTTAATCTTTGACATCATTTTTGCCTCCGCTGTTTTGTCATTTTTATATTTTGCAGCTACTTCTTTATATCCTGGACCGACAATCTTATTTTCAATGCCATGACATGCTAGGCAGCCGCTTTTTTGAGCCAATGCCTGTGCTGTTTTGGCATCTGCTGCATATGCATTCGCAGTCAACATTCCCTGTGCTGTTAACAGGATGACAAGTAATTTTTTCATATCTTTCTCCAGGTTATTTTTTATGTATTAGGGATACTGTCCAAGTGTGGTTGGTCAGTGTGTTGCCCAGAAATATATGAGCAGAGCCTGAAAATAGAAATGTGGCATATTGCCGCGTGACAAATTGTCACAACAATATTTTGGTATCGGTATTAAGGAATATCGCTCATAGCATGATTGATGGACATAGCGATATGAGCGCTTTTATCTCTGTCGTATGGGAAAGTGGTCTAGGCTCTACTGGTAACTGAGAGAAGTGACGGAGATTGCAAGAGGGGATGCGCAGATGCACCTGCTTGAGCCTGAAAAATTCTTCAGGCTCGCGTTGAAGGCAAAAGCGCTTTGAGCTATAATTCTAAAAATTTTCAAGCGGGGTGGGCGATGGCCCGTCCCGCTTTGCATATCTGCATTCCATGCTTATATTTTCATGGAATATCAAATAGTTACAAGGAGTTAGAATTGCCGCAAACCCCAGCCGTACTTGTGCTCGCAGACGGGACAGTGTTCAGGGGCATTTCAATCGGTGCCTTGGGCCAAACAGTGGGCGAGGTGGTGTTCAATACCTCGATCACCGGTTATCAAGAGATTCTTACCGATCCTTCCTATACCAAGCAAATCGTAACCTTGACATACCCGCACATCGGGAATGTCGGGGTGAATGTGGAAGATGTCGAATCCGGGCATGTGTTTGCCAGCGGTCTCGTCATCCGTGATTTGCCGTTGCTGAGCAGCAGTTGGCGTAGTGAAAAATCCCTTTCCGAATATCTGGTTGAAAACAATGTCGTGGCGATTGCCGAGGTCGATACCCGCAAGCTGACCCGCATCCTGCGCGAAAAAGGCGCGCAAGCTGGTTGCATCATCGCTGGCGAGGTGGATGAAGCGAAAGCGCTGGAATTGGCACGCAGCTTCCCTGGTTTGGCCGGCATGGATCTGGCCAAGGTGGTGAGCCGCAAGGATAAGGGTGCGTTCACGCTGGGCGAATGGAAGCTGGGTGAAGGCTATATCACGTCTGAGAATTCCAAATTCAACGTGGTGGCTTTCGATTACGGCGTCAAGCAGAACATCCTGCGCATGCTGGTCGAGCGTGGTTGCAAGGTAACAGTGTTGCCTGCGGAAGCAACTGCGGAAGAGGCATTGGCGCTAAAGCCGGATGGTATTTTCCTTTCCAACGGCCCTGGCGACCCGGAGCCTTGCGATTACGCCATCAATGCGATCGGCACATTGGTAGATAGCGGCATTCCTGTGTTCGGCATCTGTCTGGGCCATCAATTGCTGGCGCTGGCGAGCGGTGCTAAGACCATGAAGATGAAGTTTGGTCACCATGGCGCCAACCACCCGGTGCAGGATCTGGAGGATAAGCGTGTGCTCATCACCAGTCAGAACCATGGTTTCGCGGTTGATGCGAACACGCTGCCAGCCAACGTGAAGGCAACGCATGTTTCTCTGTTTGATGGCAGCCTGCAGGGCATCGCGCGCACCGATAAACCTGCGTTCAGCTTCCAGGGGCATCCGGAAGCGAGCCCTGGCCCGAACGAGATGAGCTATCTGTTCGACCGCTTCATCAACCTGATGGAACAGCAAAAGCAATAAATACCATGGCAAAACGTACTGATATTAAATCCATTCTTATCATAGGCGCTGGCCCGATCGTGATCGGGCAGGCCTGTGAGTTCGACTACTCCGGTGCGCAGGCATGCAAGGCGCTGCGTGAAGAGGGGTATCGTGTCATTCTGGTGAATTCCAATCCTGCCACCATCATGACTGACCCGGAAATGGCGGATGCAACCTATATCGAGCCGGTGACCTGGCAGGTGGTGGAAAAGATCATCGAGATCGAGCGCCCCGACGCATTGCTGCCAACCATGGGCGGCCAAACGGCGCTGAACTGCGCGCTGGACCTGGACAAGCATGGCGTGCTGGAAAAATACAATGTCGAGTTGATCGGCGCTTCCAAGGAAGCCATCGACAAGGCGGAAGACCGTGAGAAATTCAAGGTCGCCATGACCAAGATCGGCTTGGGTTCTGCGCGTTCCGCCGTGGCGCACAGCATGGAAGAGGCTCTGCAGGTGCAGGCTTCCATCGGTTATCCCGCGATTATCCGCCCGTCCTTCACCATGGGCGGCAGCGGCGGCGGCATCGCCTATAACCGCGAGGAATTCATCGCCATCTGCGAGCGCGGGCTGGAAGCTTCCCCTACCAGCGAATTGCTGATCGAAGAATCCCTACTGGGCTGGAAAGAATACGAGATGGAAGTGGTCCGCGATAGCAAGGACAACTGCATCATCATCTGCTCCATTGAGAATCTTGACCCGATGGGCGTGCATACCGGCGATTCCATTACCGTAGCCCCTGCGCAGACCTTGACCGACAAGGAATACCAGATCATGCGCAACGCCTCTTTGGCAGTGCTGCGCGAGATCGGCGTGGACACCGGCGGCTCCAACGTGCAGTTCGCAATCAATCCTGATGACGGCCGCATGATCGTCATCGAGATGAACCCGCGCGTGTCGCGTTCCTCCGCATTGGCGTCCAAGGCGACTGGCTTCCCGATTGCCAAGGTGGCGGCCAAACTCGCAGTCGGCTTCACGCTGGACGAGTTGCGCAACGAAATCACCGGTGGCGCGACTCCAGCTTCCTTCGAGCCTACCATTGATTACGTCGTTACCAAGGTGCCGCGTTTCGCGTTCGAGAAATTCCCGCAGGCCGACTCCCGCCTGACTACCCAGATGAAGTCCGTTGGGGAGGTGATGGCGATTGGCCGCACTTTCCAGGAGTCTTTCCAGAAAGCCTTGCGCGGTCTGGAAGTGGGCGTGGACGGTCTGGATGAAATGACAACTGATCTGGATAAAATCCAGCAGGAGCTGGGTGAGCCCGGTCCTGAGCGTATCTGGTATGTCGGTGATGCATTTCGCGCGGGTCTGACTATAGACCAGGTGTTCGATCTTTCCAAGATCGACCGCTGGTTCCTGGTGCAGATCGAAGACATCATCAAGCGCGAGCAGGCATTGAAAGGCCGCCAGTTGGCCGACCTTGACCGTGATGCCCTGTTCCAGCTCAAGCGCCGCGGTTTCTCCGACAAGCGTCTTGCCAAACTGCTGGGTACCGACCAACACGCTGTTCGCGCCTATCGTCAGGCATTGAACGTGCGTCCGGTTTATAAGCGCGTGGATACCTGCGCTGCCGAATTCGCGACCGATACTGCCTATATGTACTCCACATATGAGGAAGAGTGCGAGGCTAATCCCACGAACAAGAAAAAGATCATGGTATTGGGCGGCGGACCTAACCGTATCGGTCAGGGGATTGAATTTGACTATTGCTGCGTGCATGCTGCATTCGCCATGCGTGAAGATGGCTATGAAACCATCATGGTCAATTGCAACCCGGAAACTGTTTCCACGGATTACGACACTTCCGACCGCCTCTACTTCGAGCCGCTGACATTGGAAGATGTGCTGGAAATCGTGGCACTGGAAAAACCGGAAGGCGTGATCGTGCAATATGGCGGTCAGACGCCACTCAAGCTGGCGCGTGATCTGGAAAAGGCTGGCGTGCCCATCATTGGCACCAGCCCGGATGCGATCGACCGTGCTGAGGACCGCGAACGCTTCCAGCAAATGCTGCAGGAATTGAACCTCAAGCAACCGCCGAACCGCACCGCGCGCACGCCGGAAGAAGCATTGCGCCTCGCCCAGGAAATCGGCTATCCACTGGTAGTGCGCCCTTCTTATGTTTTGGGTGGCCGCGCGATGGAAATCGTGCACGAACAGGCTCAATTGGAGCGCTACATGCGCGAGGCCGTGAAGGTCTCCAACGAATCCCCCGTGCTGCTGGATCGTTTCCTTAATGATGCGTTGGAAGTGGACGTGGATGCCTTGTCCGACGGTGAGAACGTCATCATTGGCGGCATCATGGAACACGTGGAACAGGCTGGTGTGCACTCAGGCGATTCCGCCTGTTCATTGCCGCCTTATAGCCTGACCGCCGCGATGCAGGACGAACTGCGCGACCAGACTGTGAAGATGGCGAAGGCGCTGGGCGTGGTTGGCCTCATGAACGTGCAGTTTGCGATTCAAGGTGAAACCGTCTATGTGCTGGAAGTGAATCCCCGTGCTTCGCGTACCGTGCCGTTTGTTTCCAAGGCCTGCGGTCTGCAGCTTGCCAAGATTGCCGCACGTTGCATGACTGGACGCAGTCTGCCGGAGCAGGGTGTGACCCGGGAAGTGGTGCCACCGTATTACTCTGTCAAGGAAGCCGTATTCCCGTTCATCAAATTCCCGGGCGTGGATACCATTCTTGGTCCGGAAATGAAGTCCACGGGCGAAGTGATGGGTGTGGGGAAAACGTTTGCCGAAGCCTTTGTCAAATCCCAGCTCGGTTCAGGCACCAAGCTGCCCAAGGGCGGCAAGGCCTTCATTAGCGTGCGCCGCGAAGATCGTGAGCGCGTGGTGGAAATCGCCCAGGCATTGGCCGATCTCGGTTTTCAGTTGGTCGCCACGCGCGGTACCGCTGGCGCATTGACCGAAGCTGGCTTGAACGTAACACCTGTGAACAAGGTAGCGGAAGGCCGTCCGCACATCGTGGACATGATCAAGAACGGCGAGATCAGCTTTATCGTCAATGTGACCGAAGACAAGCGTGCGGTTGCGGATTCCTATGAAATCCGCCGCAGCGCCTTGCAACAGAAGGTGACTTATTACACCACGCTGGCGGGCGCCAAGGCTGCCTGCATCGGCATGGGTCACATGCAAGAGCTGGAAGTTGAATCCCTGCAGAACTTGCATAAACAACTCGCTAAGTAATAAGATAACCCCAGAATCAAACCACGCCTGTATCGCACAGGTGTGGTTTTTATTTTTGTTCATGGCATGCATGAGTCGTCCGGTTTTTCGGATAGTGCATGCCTTTTGTATCAATTATGGAATTCCAGGAAATAGAACATGAATCAAATTCCAATTACAGTTAAAGGCGCTGAACTTCTTAAGGCCGAATTGCAACGTTTGCGTAGCGTAGATAGGCCTGATGTGATTCAGGCGATTGCCGAAGCACGCGCGTTGGGAGACCTTTCCGAAAATGCGGAATATGATGCTGCCAAGGAGCGCCAAAGCTTTATCGAAGGCCGTATTGCCGAGATCGAGGCCAAGCTTTCCAATGCCATGATCATTGACCCCACCACGCTGAACGCGGAAGGCCGTTGCGTATTCGGCGCGACAGTGGAATTGGAAGACTTGGACAGTGGCGATGTATCCACTTATCAGATCGTCGGTGATGATGAGGCTGATATCAAGAGCGGCAAGATTTCCATCGGCTCGCCGATTGCGCGCGCCCTGATCGGCAAGGTGGAAGGCGATGTGGCGGAAGTCATGGCTCCCGGTGGTATCCGTTCCTACGAAGTGCTTGATGTGCAGTATATCTAACGACGGAGCGCATGATGATGACATGGTCCGATAAGCTGGCATGGTTAGTGATCACTTTGTGGGTGGGAGCTTTGTGGGTAGTCGGCTATGTTGTCGCGCCCAGCCTGTTCAGCCAGCTTGCCTCAGATAAGCAGCTGGCTGGTAACCTGGCAGGGCGGTTGTTTGAGTTGGTGGCTTATATAGGCTTTGCCAGCGCGTTCTTCCTGATTGTGCAGCGATTGCTGCGGTCGGGCTGGTCAGCCTTCAGGCAGGGATTTTTCTGGGCAGTGGTTGTGATGCTTCTGATTGCGGTAGGTGGGCAGTACTATATCCAGCCAATGATGGCGGACCTGAAGGCGCAAGCATTACCTCTGGATGTGATGCAGAGTGATTTTGCGGGGCAATTCAGCGTGGTTCATGGGGTGGCCAGTGTCGGATATCTAGTGCAGAGTCTGCTGGGTGTGGTGCTGATCTTCAAGTCCCGACAATAAGAAGCCAATTAAAAAAACCGCATACTGATGATCAGTCTTGCGGTTTTTTAATGATGGCAATTCATGCTTATTATTTTGGGATAACGATTTTTGGCTGCTCTGCCTGACGATAGATGATGAGCTGCTTGCCGATATGATGCACCGGAGTTGCATTGGTTTTTTCGCAGATTTCCTGCAGCATGGCAACGCGTGCTGCACGATCATCGCCAAATACCTTGATCTTGATCAGTTCGTGGGATTTCAGGCTGACCTCGATTTCCTTCAAAACCTGCTCTGTCAGTCCGTTATTACCGATCATTACAACAGGGTTCAGGTCGTGGCCCAAGCCACGTAGAAAACTGATTTGTTTGGAATTCAATTGATTTATCTTGTTGATTCAAAAAGGCTCGCAGTTTAACAGATGAAACGCCGACCTACCAGTAAAGCTTGGTTGCAGGAACATGTGAATGACGAATTCGTCAAACGCGCGCAAAAGGATGGCTATCGCGCCCGCGCAGCCTATAAATTGCTCGAGATCGATGACAAGGATCAGCTGATCAAGCCGGGCATGACGGTAGTTGACCTGGGTTCTGCCCCTGGAAGCTGGTCGCAAGTAGCGATGCAGCGCCTTGGTGGGCAAGGGCGGGTGATTGCGCTGGATATCCTAGAAATGCCGCCGGTACCTGGCGTGGAATTCATCCAGGGTGATTTCCGCGAGGATGAAGTGCTGGCTCAGCTTGAAAAAAGCCTCAATGGCAAGCAGGTGGACCTTGTAATTGCCGATATGGCCCCCAATATCAGTGGCATCAGCGATGTCGACCAGGCGCGAGCGGCGCACCTGACCGAGCTGGCGCTGGAATTCAGCCGGGACTGGCTGAAACCGGGCGGCAATTTCCTGGTCAAAGTATTTGTCGGTTCTGGCTTTGATGACATCATGCTGGCAATGCGCGAAAGTTTTGAAAAAGTGGTGACGCGCAAACCCAAGGCATCGCGAGACCGTAGCAGTGAAGTGTTTCTTCTGGGCCTGAAGCACAAGATTGCCTGATTATTGGGGCATGACAGGGCAATTAGGTTTAGAATAAGGCAGTTAATGTCCATTGAATAAGGATCAGGACTTTGAATAACATTGTAAAGAACATTGCTATCTGGCTGATTGTGGCGCTGGTGCTGATGACGGTTTTCAATCAGTTCGGCCCCAAGAGCACTGCGGAAAGCCAGGTGGTGTATTCCCAGTTCATCAATGAGGTGAAAGAGGGCCGAATTGCCAAGGTTATGATTGACGGCCGGGTGTTGCGCGGCGTGACAAACGAGGGCCGCAAGTTTACGACCTATGCGCCTTCCGACCCGTGGATGGTGTCCGACCTGCTCAAGAACAATGTCACGGTGGAGGCCAAGCCTGACGAAGAGCCTTCCATCCTGATGAGTATCTTTGTGTCCTGGTTCCCGATGCTGTTGCTGATCGGCGTATGGGTATTCTTCATGCGCCAGATGCAGGGCGGTGGCAAGGGCGGTGCGTTCTCGTTCGGCAAGAGCAAGGCGCGCCAACTGGACGAAAACTCCAATCACACGACATTCGCCGATGTAGCCGGTTGTGACGAGGCCAAGGAGGAAGTAGGCGAGCTGGTTGAATTCCTGCGCGACCCAACCAAATTCCAGAAACTGGGCGGCCGTATCCCACGCGGCGTGTTGATGGTAGGCCCTCCCGGAACTGGTAAGACCTTGCTTGCCAAGGCAATTGCCGGTGAAGCCAAGGTGCCGTTCTTCACGATTTCCGGTTCCGATTTTGTTGAAATGTTCGTCGGCGTCGGCGCGGCGCGTGTGCGCGATATGTTCGAGCAGGCCAAGAAAAACTCTCCTTGCATCATCTTTATTGATGAAATTGATGCGGTTGGCCGTCATCGCGGCGCAGGCACTGGCGGCGGCAACGACGAGCGTGAACAAACCCTGAACCAGATGCTGGTCGAAATGGATGGCTTTGAAGCTAACTCCGGCGTCATCGTGATCGCTGCGACCAACCGTGCCGATGTATTGGATAAAGCATTGCTGCGTCCAGGACGTTTCGACCGCCAGGTCATGGTGGGCTTGCCCGATATCCGTGGCCGCGAGCAGATTCTCAAGGTGCATATGCGCAAGGTGCCGATTGATGGGGATGTCAAGGCGGATATCCTGGCTCGTGGTACCCCTGGCTTCTCCGGTGCCGACCTTGCCAACCTGGTGAACGAAGCTGCTTTGTTTGCCGCGCGCCGCAACAAACGCACTGTGGATATGCAGGACTTTGAGGATGCCAAGGACAAGATTTTCATGGGTCCCGAGCGCAAGTCCATGATCATGCGCGAGGAAGAGCGCCGTAATACGGCCTATCATGAATCCGGCCATGCCGTAGTGGCCGCCTTGCTGCCGCATGCAGACCCCGTGCACAAGGTTACCATCATGCCGCGTGGCTGGGCGCTGGGCCTGACCTGGCAATTGCCGGAGCATGACCGCATCAGCAATTACAAGGACAAGATGCTGGAGGAAATCTCCATCCTGTTCGGTGGGCGCATTGCGGAAGAAATATTTATGAATCAGATGTCTACTGGCGCCTCGAATGACTTTGAGCGTGCGACCAAGATTGCGCGCGACATGGTCACCAAGTACGGTATGTCCGATGTCATGGGTACCATGGTTTATGCGGGCAACGAGCAGGATTCGTTCTTTGGCAGCATGTCGGCCAAGACGGTATCCGAGGCGACCCAGCAGAAGGTGGATGCGGAAATCCGCCGGATTCTGGACGAGCAATATGCCGTGGCGCGCAAGCTGCTGGAAGACAATCGCGACAAGGTGGAAGCCATGACGGCGGCTTTGCTGGAATGGGAAACCATTGATGCCGAGCAAATCCAGGACATCATGGAAGGCAAGCAACCGCGTCCGCCCAAGCCAGCGCCAACTAGCAACAAATCTGCAACCGACAGCAGCAGCAATGGTGGCGGCACAACTACCGAGCCTGCACCACAACCAGCTGCCAAAATCTAAGACTGACTAACCTACCAGGCCACAAGTAACTCGAAAGCAATCATTCGGGGCTTGTGGCCTTTATCTTTTCTGAGTAACCATGTCGAATTCCAATCAATTCCTTTGTGGTAGATATCACCTCGATCTCACGCGTCCTCATGTCATGGGGATAGTCAACGTTACACCTGATTCCTTTTCGGATGGCGGGCGCTATGCCTCGTCACAATTGGCGCTGGAACATGCCATGCAACTGGTGGCAGCCGGTGCTGATATTCTGGACATTGGTGGCGAATCCACCCGGCCCAATGCCGTGCCGGTCAGCCTGGATGAAGAGTTGAGCCGTGTGATTCCGGTCATTGAGCGGCTGGCAAAGGAGGTGGATGTGCCACTTTCGATAGATACCTACAAGCCGCAGGTAATGCGTGAGGCGGTCAATGCTGGTGCCGCAATTATCAATGATGTGCGCGGGTTGCAGGAGCCAGGAGCGATGGAAGTTGCCGCAGAAGGTAATGCCGGAGTATGCCTGATGCACATGAAGGGCGTGCCGCAGACCATGCAGCAGGATCCTGTTTATGAAGATGTAGTACAGGAAGTAAAAAGCTTTCTGCTGGAGCGCATGCAGGCTACCCTGGCGGCTGGCATTACGGCAGAGCGTATCGTGCTTGACCCAGGCTTTGGGTTTGGCAAGCGTACGGTACATAACATTGCTTTGCTGAATGCATTACCGGAATTGCTCGAACTAGGCAGGCCTTTATTAGTTGGCCTGTCGCGCAAATCCGTGCTGGGGCAGATCATCGGCAGTGATGTCGATCAGCGTCTGCACGCCAGCCTGGCGGCCTCGGTGATTTCCGCGATGAAGGGTGGTCGTATTGTCCGTGTGCATGATGTAAAGGCTACCGTGGATGCACTCAAGGTAGTCAATGCGGTGATTAATGCCTGAGAATGATCAGAATCAAGAATCAAAAGGGAAAAATCAAGAATGAGCAGAAAATATTTTGGTACGGACGGTGTGCGCGGCAAGGTCGGGACATTCCCGATCACTCCGGATTTTGTCATGCGCCTGGGTTACGCAGCCGGCCGCGTGCTGACGCGCATGGACCATCATCTGGCGCTAGGCACCAAGCCGCTGGTGATTATCGGTAAGGATACCCGCATCTCGGGCTATATGTTCGAGACGGCATTGGTCGCTGGCCTTTGCGCAGGCGGGGTCAATGTGCGTATTACTGGCCCGTTGCCTACCCCTGCGATTGCCCATGTGACCCGCGCGCAGCGCGCGCAGGCAGGCATTGTTATTTCGGCATCGCATAACCCGTTTGATGACAATGGCATCAAGTTTTTCTCTGCGCAGGGCACCAAGCTGCCTGACGAGGTAGAACTGGCGATCGAAGCTGAATTGGATCAGCCCATGCAGTTGGTTCCTACCGAGCAGATTGGCCGGGTGAAACGGATTGACGATGCCGCAGGCCGTTACATCGAGTTCTGCAAGAGCACCTTCCCCAATGCACTGGACCTGCGTGGCCTCAAGATCGTGCTCGATTGCGCCAATGGCGCAACCTATCATGTTGCTCCGCCGGTATTCCATGAGCTGGGCGCGGAAGTCATCAGTATCGGTACCGCGCCTAATGGCCTCAATATCAACCTGAATGTCGGTTCCACGCATCCCGAGGCATTGCAGAAAGCAGTAGTGGAGCACCAGGCCGACCTTGGGATTGCATTCGACGGCGATGGCGACCGGGTCCTCATGGTGGACAGTCAAGGGCAACTGCTGGATGGAGATCAACTGCTTTACATCATTGCCCATCATCGCCATGCGTATGGCCAATTGGGTGGCGGGGTGGTTGGTACCCTGATGACCAACCTGGCGCTTGAACATGCGCTGGGCAAAGAGGGCATCCCATTCCAGCGTGCCAAGGTAGGTGACCGCTACGTGCTGGAACTGCTTAATGCCAATGATTGGCAACTGGGCGGGGAAAATTCCGGGCATATTCTCAGCTTGGACAAGCACAGCAGCGGCGACGGCATTATTGCCGCGCTGCAAGTATTGCATGCCCTGCGCGCTTCCGGGACGACATTGACGGATTGGGGCAAGCGCCTGCCGCTCTATCCGCAGGTGCTCATCAACGTCCAGGTCGCGCAGCGCATCGACTTGGACGGCAATGCTCAACTGCAAGCCGCGGTCAAGGCGGCAGAAGAAACACTGAATGGCAGTGGCCGTGTCCTGCTGCGAGCTTCCGGCACTGAGCCCAAGATTCGCGTGATGGTCGAGGGCCAGGATCGCAACCTGGTGCAAAAGCTGGCGGAAGACATTGCCGCCATGGTGCGGCAAGTTGCTGGTAGCTAGATGGGCTTTTCTATAGGTGTCGTGATGACATCGGCAGGTGTGCCGCTGTCATCATAAATTCAACGCAATGACACGGTGTTGTCATGAGGGGTTGCCAATCTGCTCCCATGCAAAACCGAATCCTGACACATTATCTGCAACGCATCGGCGCCCTGGATAGTGCGCTGTGCATCAAGGTCAACCGCAGCAGCCATTATCGGCTGGTACGCTGGAGCTTTCGCATAGTGAGCCGTCTGGGCGATGGCATGTTCTGGTATGCCGTCATGCTCGGTATTGTCATGACCCAAGGGCAAGCGGGCGTTCTGCCTTGTCTGCATATGATCGCCGTGGGCCTGGTCGGCACACTGATCTACAAATGGCTGAAAGGCAAAACCCTGCGCCCAAGGCCATATGAAGTGCATCAGGATATCTGGCTGGCGGGAAAACCCCTCGATAAGTTCAGCTTTCCGTCGGGCCATACCTTGCATGCCGTGGCATTCAGTATGGTGGCCTTGGCCTATTACCCGGAACTTAGCATGCTGATTTTGCCGTTTGCCGTATTGGTGGCGATGTCGCGCGTGGTGCTGGGGTTGCATTATCCGAGCGATGTGCTGGCAGGGGCTACAATTGGCGCTTTGATCGCTTCGATCTCTTTCTTATTCGTCTAGCTGTTTCTATTTTTCTCACATTATCGCAAGGGCGAGCGCAGCGAAACCAAGTATGGGTTTGACGTTGGTTTCCCGTCTGGCTGTGCCATCCAGCACGAGCAACGCAGGGGACCGGGAGCTTGCTCCCGGCGTAGACTCCGGGTCGCCTTTTGTTTGGTTCCTTTATTTTGGCGAAGCAAAATAAAGGAACTCGCTGGCAAGCGAAAGGCAACGGGTCAATCACCTACGATAGTGGTCAAGACTATGGTTGCTTAATTCACTATCCAAGCCCTAATCTTCAACCCCATCAAACTCAACGGTTTTTAGTCTGCATCCATGCTGTGATTGCGCGAGGATAGGTTTTGTCTCGCCGGGCGAGTATCTTTCTTTTGCTTCGCCAAAAGACGGATACGAAAGAAAAGGCGACCCGATTGTCTGCGACCCAGAGCTTTGCTCCGGGTAACCTGCGCTGCTCGCTTTTAATGGCGACTGGCTGAACTCGCTGCGCTCAGACAGACGCCAGTCCTATTTCCATTAAAAGCTGTACTACTCGGCGCAGCTAGACGGGGAAGTCAACATCAAAAGCAACGTCGACTTGGCTTCGCTGCGCTCGCCCTTGCAGGATAGGTCAGTAAAAGTACTCGATCGGGCTATTGAGCCTGCGTTTGAGATCAGTCAGGCAGCGTTTGCGCCAGCGTTGCATTTGTTCGCTGGGAATATGGTTGAGTTCCGGCTCCCAATGCGGTCTGCCGCCTTGCAGCAAGGTGCCGATATGGCCGAGCGCCGTCTGGGTTCTGGCGATGTAGAAGGTAAAGTTGCGGAACAGGCGTTTGTCCATGAGACGCATGCCGCGATAGATCATGCCGGGCAGGCGCGATAGTCGTAACAGCCGGTCGGCCTGGCCCAATCTGGAGATGGTGCGGGTGGCTTTTGCCGGGCTGCAATTGAAGTAAGCAGCAATGAAGTGTCCCAGCGTGTGCTTGTGGTTGAGCAGCAATTCCGCGGGAGTATGTTCCAGCAAGGGGGCCAGGTAGGCATCCATGGCCCATTCTGCGCCGATGTGCGTAATCATGCTGCCTTTCATCCACATGGCTTCATGGGCCGGGACGAAGTGGTTGTGCGCGATGACGTCTATATATAAATGGCTGGCGTAGCCGATGGCAATCGCGGTTTCTTCATCAGTGCGGGCATTGGCCAGCATTTGGTGGGCGTTTTCCCAATAATGGCTAGGGCTGAAACGCGGCGATACGATGGCAAGGTCCGGCAGGCAGGACCCTGCCATCACCAGTTGCGGGAAGCGGCGGATGGCGCGTTGCAGGCGTGGGTCCAGCAAGGGCATGGCCCAGAGCAGTGAGTGGGCGAAATATACATGGGTGACCAGGCCCCAGGCGGAGGCGTCTGCGCTATAGCTTGCAAGCGGGGTTAGCCACAGCAATGGTGTTAGCATTTTTCCGGTCTTCATGCGGCATACTCTGGCGTCCGGGCATGAATGAAGTATGAAAACTCCATGATGTTATCGTGACAATGGCAGGGGGCATGGGCAATTTGCTATACTGCCGCGCTCAATCTCCCACATACTGTTCCGAGGAATTCATGGAAAGTCCATACAAGGGCAAGACCGGTTTGCGCCGCCTGATCAACGCGTTTGGCTATTCTGTTGATGGGCTCAAGGCAGCTTACCGCAATGAAGATGCCTTCCGTCAGGAGGTGCTGATGGCGGTGATCCTGATTCCTCTCGCCTGCTATCTCGGCAACGATGGCATCGCCAAGGCGCTGATGATAGGCAGTGTGCTGTTGGTGCTGGTGGTGGAGCTGCTCAACTCCGCGATCGAAGCGACGGTGGACCGTATTTCCCTTGAGAACCATCAATTAGCCAAGCGCGCCAAGGATATCGGCAGCGCCGCGGTGTTGGTTTCCCTAATCAACCTCGCAGCGGTCTGGGCCTTGTTGATTTTGGGATAAAGTCTTACCAGAGCGGGCTGGACAGCAGACGCAAGCCTATGCTGAACCAGCGCTCGTCACTATTATTCTGCATGCGGTTACCGTAGGTGGTGTCCACCTGTATCCGGTCGCGCACGACCCAATAGCGCATCCCTGCCTGGTAAAAGGCACGGGAACGGTGATCACCATAGGTTTCCGCAATCAATTCCACCTTGTCTGACATCGGGATTTCCGATCCCAGGCCCCAAGTGAAGTCAGTCCGGTGTTTTTCCCTGTCGTGCAATGCGCCCAGGTTGGTGTGCAGGATGAGCTTGTCGCTGAAAAATGAAGCGCTGGCCGGGATATAGGCATAGGTATTGCCTATCATGCTGGAGTTGTTATCCAGCCGGGGATGCTGGGCATAGCCAACTACCAGGCCATAACCGTAACTGTTGGTTTCCAGCGGCTTGAACAACACCTTGGCTTGCAACATAAGGTCGCTGTTCTGCGATTGCCTGTCCTCACGCGTTACTGCGCCGCCCAGTGTCAGTTCGGTATTCTCAGCCGGGCTGCAACCTGGCAATGCCCAATATTCATTGCTGTTGCGGTTGTGCTTCACCCAGGATTCCAGTTGGCAGCTGTGGGTATCCACCACGCGCGCATCATCGGTAATCATGGGACGGGCTGCGAGTGCTACCGAAGGCAGCGCGGTCAATAGCAGGTAAAGTGCACGGAAATCAGACATGCTGCAAGTTTAACCAAAAACTGTGACGTTCTCATGGCAAGTCATGGAAGCGTCATAATCCTCGCGTATCTTCATTGATGTGAGTTCTCAAAGATTTGGAGCAGAGTGCGTGAAGATATTATTCATCTCAGATGTCTATTTTCCCCGCGTGAATGGGGTGTCCACCTCGATCCGTACATTTGCCGCCCAGATGCAGGCGCTGGGCCACGAAGTGCACCTGATCGCTCCTGATTATGGCGTGGCGACGACAGATGAAGCCTGGATCAGGCGCATTCCCGCGCGCACGCTTTATTTTGACCCGGAAGACAGGCTGATGCGCTATCGCGCGGCGCTGAAGTTGTTGCCCGAATTGCGTGACGAGAATTACGACATCGTGCATATCCATACGCCGTTCGTGGCGCATTACCTGGGAATCAAGCTGGCGCGCCTGCTGGACATTCCCTGCCTAGAGACTTATCACACCTTTTTTGAGGACTATATGCACCATTACCTGCCATGGATACCGAAAGGTATGGCGCGTAGGATGGCGATCAATATTTCGAGGCGCCAATGCAATGACGTCAATGCCGTGGTCGCGCCCTCGCAGCCCATGCTCAGCGCCTTGCGCGGCTATGGCGTCAAGACCAGTGCGGAGGTGATCCCCACTGGGTTGCAGGAAAAAAGCTTTGAAATGGCGGATGGCGAAGCGTTCCGCGATCGCTATGGAATTGCGCGTCAGCGTCCGGTTGCCCTGTATGTCGGGCGGGTGGCTCATGAAAAGAATATTGATTTCCTGTTGCGCATGGCGCACGAGCTCAGGCGGCAACAGCCGGACATGCTATTGGTGGTGGCAGGCGAAGGCCCGGCGCAGAAACATTTGGCAGAATTGAGCCGACAACTTGGACTAAGCGAGAATATCAAGTTCATCGGCTATCTGGACCGTAACACCGAGCTCAATGCCTGCTACAAGGCGGCAGATGTGTTCGTGTTCGCTTCCAGGACCGAAACCCAGGGTTTGGTGCTACTGGAGGCCATGGCGCAAGGTGTGCCCGTGGTGGCATTGGCCGAGATGGGTACCAAGTCCATTTTGATCGAAGGCGAGGGCGCGATGATTGCGCCCGAGGATGAACGCATCTTTGCCTCCAAGGTATTCAGCTTGTTTGCCAATCCAGGCAAACGCGCCAAGTTGGGGCAGGCGGCGCAACAATATGCCGTCAAGCGCTGGACGGCCCGCTTGCAAGCCGAGCGCATGCTGCAGTTTTATCAGCGCGTGCAAAACCGCAGCGCTTTCCATGCTCTGAATATCGATTATCTTAAGATTTAAGGCCGTGAACAGGCTGTAAGCGCTGCCAACAAAAGCGGATGGCTTGATGCTAAGCTAGGCTCATCTTGCATGATGAGGAGAGGCTGTGCGCATTATCGTCATGGGCAGCGGCGTCATTGGCGTAACCACTGCCTGGTATCTTGCCCGATCGGGGCATGAGGTGACCGTGTTGGAGCGCCAGCCTGGACCGGCGCTCGAAACCAGTTTTGCCAATGCCGGGCAGGTTTCGCCCGGTTATGCCAGCCCGTGGGCTGCGCCTGGTGTTCCCTTCAAGGCGCTCAAATGGATGTTGCGCCGCCATGCACCCTTATTCATCAAACCGGATGGCACTTGGCAGCAATTGCGCTGGATGTGGCAAATGCTGCAACACTGCACTGATACGCGTTATGAGCAGAACAAGGCGCGCATGGTGCGTCTGGCCGAATACAGCCGTGATTGCCTGGACCAGCTACGCCGTGATACCGGAGTTGAATATGAAAGCAGGCAGCGTGGCACCTTGCAGGTTTTTCGCACCCAATCCCAACTGGATGCCGCTGCGCGGGATATCGAAGTGCTGCAACAGGCGCATGTGCCTTATGAGCTATTAAGCCAATCAGCGCTGGGCAAGGTGGAGCCTGCCTTGCAACAAGCCCGCCACCATCTCGCTGGCGGCTTGTGGCTGCCGCATGATGAAACCGGGGATTGCCATCTCTTTACCACGCGCCTTGCCGCGCTGGCAGCCGGACAAGGCGTACGCTTTCTTTATGGCCAGGAAATCCAGCGCTTGCAGATGGATAGCGCCAAAGTGGCAGGTGTAATCGCCAACGGGCAGCTATTGCGGGCCGATGCCTATGTGGTGGCGCTTGCTGCATATTCCACGGATTTGCTCAAAGGCATGCTGGATTTACCGGTGTACCCGGTCAAGGGCTATTCGATCACCGTGCCTATTCTGGATGAAACGCGCGCGCCGGTTTCCACGGTGCTGGATGAAACTTACAAGATTGCCGTGACACGCTTTGATCATCGTATCCGGGTGGGCGGCATGGCGGAGCTGGTGGGTTTTGACCGCCGCTTGAGCAGCCGGCGTGAAGGTACATTGAAAATGGTCGTCAACAACTTGTTTCCCGGCGCGGGCGATCTGCGCCAGACCAGTTTCTGGACCGGCTTGCGACCCATGACGCCGGATGGCACACCTATCGTCGGTGCAACCACGATTCCTAATCTATATCTTAATACCGGTCACGGAACCTTGGGCTGGACCATGGCCTGCGGCTCGGGCAAGTTGCTGGCGGATATTATCTCGGGACACGAAACCGATATTCGCTATGACGACCTGAGCCTGGATCGATATGCCTGACGCATAAAAAAGCCGGATAGATCCGGCTGTAAGTTGGGTACAGGATATTATTAATTGTTCATGCTTAACCGAACTTGCCGGTGATGTAATCCTCGGTTTCCTTGCGGCTGGGATTGGTGAAGATCTTGTCGGTATCGTCGTATTCGATCAGTTCGCCCAGGTACATATAAGCGGTGTAATCAGAGACGCGGGCAGCCTGCTGCATGTTGTGGGTCACCACGAGAATGGTCAGCTTGTTGCGTAGTTCCGACATCAGTTCTTCAATGCTGGCAGTAGCAATCGGGTCCAGTGCGGAGGTCGGTTCATCAAACAGCATGATTTCAGGATCGGTCGCCAATGCGCGGGCAATACAGAGACGCTGTTGCTGACCGCCAGAAAGGTTGAATGCGAGATCGTGCAGGCGGTTTTTTACTTCATCCCACAATGCTGCGCCTTTGAGCGCTTCTTCCACCTTGTCATCCACCACACGTTTGTTGCGCTCGCCGCGCACGCGCAGGCCGTAGGCTACGTTTTCGTAGATGGATTTCGGGAAAGGGTTAGGCTTCTGGAACACCATGCTGATGCGCATACGTACCTCGATCGGGTCCACGCCGTTGTCGAGGATGTTGGTGTTGTCCGGGTGCATGATGATCTGGCCGTCATATTTGTTGCCAGGGTAGAGATCATGCATGCGGTTGAAACAGCGCAGGAAGGTGGACTTGCCGCAACCGGACGGGCCGATCAGGGCAGTGATGCGCTTTTCATACAATGGCATGGTGATGCCCTTGAGGGCTTTGTGGCCGCCATTGTAGTAGAAGTTCAGGTTGCGTGATTCGGCTTTGACCGGGCTGGATGTTGTTACCATGATGTAGATATCCTGATTCTGAATTTATTCTGTGTAATGGACGGCTTACCACTTGATGTTCTTGCGGATGCGGTAGCGCAGCCAGATCGCCGTGCCGTTCATGAGCAGGGTCACGACAATGATCAGCGCGCCTGTGGCCGCAGCATTGATGTGAAAGGCATGATCGGGGCGCGAAAGCCAGTTGAACATCTGGATAGGCAGCACGGTGAAGCCGGATTGCAGCCATTCAAAATTGATGAAAGGTGCGACATCAGTCACTGGAGCTGGCGGCAGGAACGCAATGAAGGTCAGCGCGCCAATGGTGATAATAGGTGCGGTTTCGCCGATAGCCCGGGCCATGCCGATGATGATACCGGTCAGGATGCCGCCTGATGAATAATGCAGCACATGGTGGAAGACCACTTGCCATTTGGTCGCCCCGACGGCATAGGCGGCTTCACGGATGGAAACCGGAATGCCGCGAATGGATTCGCGGGTGGTGACGATGACGATAGGCAGGATTAGCAAGCCCAGCGTCAGGCCTGCAGTGAGGATACTTTCACCAAAGCCCAGGCCATAGACGAATAAGCCGAGCGCCAGCAGACCATAGACGATGGAAGGGACACCAGCCAGGTTTGTGACGTTGATCTCGATCAGGTCGGAAAACCAGTTTTTGGGCGCGTATTCCTCTAAGTAGATGCCAGCGGCCACCCCCATGGGTACTGCAGAGAAAAAAGTAACCAGCATCACCAGCAGGGAGCCCACCCAGGCGGCCAGCAAGCCTGCGCTAACGGCGCGACGCGATGCGTAGTTGGTGAGGAAATCCAGGTTGAAGCGGGGATAGCCAGTTGCCACCAGGTCGATAAACAGGGTGAGTAGGGTAAGCAGGCCGATCATCAACGCCATCAGGCCAACAATGGAGAAAATCAGGTCATTGCGTTTGTGTTTGCGGATCATGGCCCGCACTTCGGCGAGATTTTCCAGTACGGTTGCTTGTGTTGTCATGATTTTAGTATGCCTCGCGGAATTTCTTGCGGGTAATGTGGCCGAGAATATTGAACGCAAGCGTCATCAGCATCAGCACCAGGCCGGCAGCGAAGATACTTTGATAGCCAATGCTGCCATGCGGCAGGTCGCCCATTGCCACCTGTACGATATAGGCGGTGATGGTGGCGGCGCTTTCCATCGGGTTGAAGGTCAGGTTAGGCTGCTGGCCTGCGGCGAGCGCGACCACCATGGTTTCACCAACCGCGCGTGAAATACCCAGGATATAGGCCGCGATGATGCCGGAGATGGCGGCAGGCGTTACGACACGGACAGCAGTCTGGAAGTGGGTGGCGCCCATGGCGTAGGAACCCTCGCGCATGCTCATGGGCACGGCGCGCATGGCATCTTCCGCCATGGAGCTGATGTATGGGATGATCATGATGCCCATGACGATACCTGGGCCCAACATATTGAAGCCCGGCAGTTCAGGGAAAATCTTTTGCAGCAGCGGCGTGACGAACAGCAGCGCAAAGTAGCCGAATACCACGGTAGGTACGCCTACCAGCAGCTCCAGAATGGGCTTGACGATTTCACGGGTACGGTGCGAAGCGAATTCCGAGAGATAGATCGCGCCTATGGTACCGAGCGGGATGGCGACTGCCAGCGCGATAGCTGAAGTGGTCAATGTGCCGGAAACTAGTGGCAAGATGCCGTAATGGGCATTCTCGAACAAAGGTGTCCATTGTGTATCGGTCAGGAATTCCCACACTGATACATGCTCAAAGAAAGTGAAGGATTCATACAGCAGAATCACGACGATCGAAATGGTGGTGGCAACAGCGGAAAGCGCTGCCAGCATCAGGATAAATTCAATGACTCTTTCCAAGAGGTGGCGGCGCACATTCTTGGCAAGACGGGCACTGATAGTAAGTTCTGCAGGTTTTTGTAACACTTGAGAGACCATGATCAGGTGAATGATTCGTGCATTGTAATGGAATGAAGCAGGGCGGGCGATGGCGTGAAGCCGGATAATATCGGCTTCACGCGATTTGCCAGTTACTTGATGCGCTTCAGCAGATCGGTGATCTTGACGCCGACTTCAGGCTCACCACCGAAGCCGGTGCCTACCTTCTGGGCCTTCCAGTGTTCTGCCACAGCGGCATATTCATTGGCTGGCAGGGCAACGTATTTCACTTCTTCCACCAATTCCTTGCTGTTTGCCAGGTAGAAATCAATGAATGCCTTGACGTTGGGGTTATTCTTGGCAGCTTGAGCGCTGACATAAATGAACAACGGACGGGACAGTGGCTGATAAGTACCGTTCATCACAGTTTCGCGGGATGGCAATACGGCAGGTGCGCCAGCCTTGGCCACGATAGGTACGGCCTTCACGCGGCTGCTGTTTTCTTCATAGTAGGCATAACCGAAATAACCGGTGGCGGCCACATCGCTGGCTACACCTTGTACCAGCACGTTATCATCTTCGGAGGCGGTAAAGTCGCCGCGGCTGGACTTGGCCTTGCCGACGATGGCTTCAGTGAAGTAATCGAAAGTACCGGAGTCGGAACCCGCGCCAAACAGTTTTACGGGGGTATCAGGCCAGCTTGAGTTGACTTGCTTCCAGGTCTTGACCTTGCCTTGTGCTTCTGGCTCCCATAGCTTCTTCAGTTCTTCGACAGTGAAGCTCTTGATGAAAGTGTTCTTGGGATTGACTACGACAGTCAGCGCGTCATAGGCTACAGGCAATTCGATATAGTCGATACCGGCTGCCTTGCAGGCTTCCATTTCCTTGGCAAGGATAGGACGGGAAGCTTCGGAGATATCGATTTCGCCGCGGCAGAATTTCTTGAAACCGCCGCCAGTGCCGGAAATGCCGACCGTGACCTTGATTTTCTTGGCTTTTTGGAATTCTTCAGCAACCGCTTCAGTAATCGGATAAACCGTACTGGAGCCATCGATACGGATAATATCGTTTGTGTTTGGTGCGGCATCTGCATGTGGCATGGAGAAAGCAGTCGCAACGAGAACGGCAATACCTGCTGCCTTAAGGATCTGGTTGGGAACAAATTGAGATTGCATATAGGCTCCGTGGATGTAATCGAATGCTGCCTGGGCTGGTTCGGTTGAGCCCGTTTCTCGGCAACCTCGCAAATATAAAGGGTGAATATTTCATATTTGTGACAAATAATAAAACATTGGTTAGTGAGAGGCAGTGCAGAGGAGATTGGCGGCCACGGGCAATCGGGCATTAATGTATAATTATGCGCTTTGAATTTAGCAAGTTCGGATAATCAGCATGGAAGCGGAACAACTTAATCTCATCGCCAACCGGCTGGATGACCTCGCGGAGCGTCACCAGGCATTACGGGGGTATCTTTGACTTCGAAACCAAGCATCAGCGCCTGGAAGAAGTCTCTCAACTACTGGAAGATCCTAACATCTGGAACGACAACGAGCGTTCGCAGAGGCTCGGCAAGGAGCGGCGCGAGCTGGAGTTCGTCGTCAACTCGCTGACCGAAGTCGATAATGGCGTGCGCGACAGCCGCGAGCTGTTCGAGATGGCGCGCGAAGAAAACGACGACGATACCCTGCAAAGCATCGATGTTGACACACAGGCGCTGGAAAAGATCGTGGCGGAAATGGAATTCCGCCGCATGTTCTCCCACCCGATGGATGCGAACAATTGCTTCCTCGATATCCAGGCCGGTTCGGGCGGCACTGAAGCGCAGGATTGGGCTTCCATACTGTTGCGTATGTATTTGCGCTATTGCGAGAACAAAGATTTCAAGGTTGAGGTGCTGGAAGAATCCGAAGGCGATGTGGCGGGTATCAAGAGCGCGTCGCTGAAAATTTCCGGCGATTATGCCTACGGTTTCCTGCGCACCGAGAGCGGCGTGCATCGCCTGGTGCGCAAGTCGCCGTTTGATTCCGGCAACCGCCGCCATACCTCATTTGCCAGCGTGTTCGTCTATCCCGAGGTGGATGATTCCATTGTGGTGGAAATCAATCCGGCCGACTTGCGTATCGACACCTATCGTGCCTCCGGCGCCGGCGGGCAGCACATCAACAAGACCGATTCCGCAGTGCGTATCACCCACTTGCCGACCAATACGGTCGTTCAGTGCCAGAACGACCGTTCGCAGCATCGCAACAAGGATGAGGCGATGAATATGCTGAAGGCGCAACTGTATGCGCTGGAGCTGCGCAAGCGCAACGAAGAGAAACAGGCGATGGAAGATGCCAAGACCGATATTGGCTGGGGACACCAGATCCGTTCGTATGTGCTTGATAATTCGCGCATCAAGGATTTGCGCACCAACGTGGAAATCGGCAATACCCAGAGCGTGCTCGACGGCGACCTGGATCCATTTATTTCTGAAAGTTTGAAGCAGGGAGTCTAAGGGTGAGTGACGCGCAAAATTCCAAGACGGCAAATGAAGCAGCCAGTGTGCAGGATGAAAACCATGTGATCGCCGAGCGTCGCGAGAAGCTCAAGGCAATCCGTGAAAAAGGCGTAGCCTTTCCCAATGACTTCAAACCCGAGCATGCCGCGCAAAGCCTGCATGACAGCTATGATGCGGTAGAAGGCGAAACACTGGATGCGCAAGCACTGCAAGTGGCGATTGCCGGGCGCATGATGCTCAAGCGCGTGATGGGCAAGGCCAGCTTTGCCACCGTGCAGGACAAGAGCGGCCGCATCCAGGTGTTCATCACCAAGGAAAATATTGGTGATGAAACCTACGATGCTTTCAAGAAATGGGATTTGGGCGACATCATCGCTGCGCGTGGAGTGCTGTTCAAAACCAAGACAGGCGAGTTGTCGGTCAAGGTCAGCGAATTGCGCCTGCTGACCAAATCATTGCGTCCGTTACCCGAGAAATTCCATGGTCTGGCCGACCAGGAGACCAAGTACCGCCAGCGTTATGTCGACCTGATCGTGTCCGATGAAACGCGCCAAACCTTTATCGCACGCAGCAAGATCGTCGCGGCGATCCGTGCCTTCATGCTCGGTCATGAGTTCCTGGAAGTGGAAACTCCCATGCTGCACCCGATCCCCGGCGGCGCGGCGGCCAAACCGTTCATCACGCATCACAACGCGCTGGATATGCAGATGTACATGCGCATCGCGCCCGAGCTTTATCTCAAGCGCTTGATCGTAGGCGGGTTCGAGCGTGTGTTCGAGATCAACCGCAACTTCCGTAACGAAGGCCTCAGCGTGCGCCACAACCCGGAATTCACCATGATGGAATTCTATGCGGCCTATACGGACTACAAGTGGCTGATGGATTTCACCGAACACTGCATCCGTGCAGCGGCGATTGCCGCCTGCGGTAGCGCCGTGGTGCAATATCAGGAGCGCGAGCTCGACCTTGCCAAGCCGTTCGAGCGCCTGACCATCGTCGGCGCAATTCAGAAATACGCGCCGCAATACACGCTGGAACAATTGGGTGACGCGGCTTTCCTGCGCCAGGAGCTCAAGAAGTTCGGTGTGGAGGCCTTCGCCCATGTCGGTCTGGGCGCGCTGCAACTGGCGTTGTTTGAGGAGACTGCGGAAAGCCAGCTCTGGAACCCGACCTATATCATTGATTACCCGGTAGAAGTATCGCCGCTTGCGCGCGCTTCGGATACCAATCCAGAGATTACCGAGCGTTTCGAGCTGTTCATTACCGGCCGCGAGATTGCCAACGGCTTTTCCGAGCTCAATGATGCCGAGGACCAGGCCGCGCGCTTTCATGCGCAGGTTGCGGCCAAGGAGGCGGGCGATGACGAGGCCATGTATTACGATGCTGATTTCATCCGCGCGCTGGAATACGGCATGCCGCCAACCGGCGGTTGCGGCATCGGCATTGACCGTTTGGTAATGCTGTTGACCGATAGCCCCAGCATCCGTGACGTAATCCTGTTCCCGCATATGCGGCCAGAGCACTAAAAAGCTGATTTATCCATACACATTAAAGGCCGGTTCTCCGGCCTTTTTTATTTATTGTGTTTATTGTCTGGCGTCATTGTTGCCAGGCAACGACAAGGCGTTTGAGCGTGCTAACGGGTATTCGGCAGCAGGATATAATCGCATAGTGACAGGGCGATCGTGCGTTGTTATTGACCGCTATCGTTTCGAGGTTTTGGTGGAGATTAGATGGCGCATAAGGTTTGCAGTGTCAGCCATCGGCGACATTTTTCCTTCCATTCTCAAGTTGAATGTAAATTTATTTTCATAAGCCAATGATTTTTATTTGTTAATTGGTAGTGGCATATACCTTGCTATCTTGAAATGGTCTTGGCTCAGGCACTCCATGAGCTGATCTGTCATATCCATCAAGAGGTGTTCTTCATGTTAAACAAGCAAGGTCTATTCAGCCGTACTTCTCCCACTTCCCAGCCCTCCAGCTCCAGCGTCAACCCGGTTTCGACTCCACTCAACTCCCGGCCTGAACCAGTTGCAGTGCCATCGCATGCAACAACAGCCAACGCTGCTGAATCAGTCAAGGCAGAAGAATCCGTTGCGGGCTTGCAGGCGCAGACCGGCAGCCGTCTGATCGTAGGGCCGGACGTCAAGCTGAAAGGGGCAGAAATCCAGGATTGCGATATCCTCGTCGTGGAAGGCCGAGTGGAAGCGACGATGGATAGCCGCGTGATCCAGATTGCCGAGCGTGGCTCCTTCTCGGGCAAGGTGGGTATTGATGTGGCCGAGATCCACGGAAATTTCGAGGGTGAATTGACTGCGCGCCACCAATTGATTATCCATGCCACTGGCAAGGTAAGTGGGAAAATTCGTTACGGCAAGATTTTGATTGAGGAAGGCGGTGAGCTTTCTGGCGATGTGGCTTCCATGACCGCAGAAGATCATACCAGCAAGGTCAAGCGTATCCAGTCTGCTTAAAGTAGGAGTGTTCGCTGAGTGCTGCCAGCCTTTTGAAGCGGTTGGCGCATCAGCAATAAATCAGCCCCAGCCGGGGCTGTTATTGTTTTTGGAATGTGGATCAGCCATCGCTATGATGAAAGTAGCAACCCCATCACGTTTTTTATTGTTTTACCCGTGAGTTTATCTGGCTATCTAATTCTGGATGAGAGGGTGATTGGAACTGAAAATCTGATAAGCCTCGGGGAAGGTGACGGTAGCGGTTTTCAAGTCGTACACACCGCCGACAATGCCGATTTCACCTTGATCGAGCATGGCGCGAAGAATCTCGCTGGAGTTCCAGATGGTGTCGATCTGGGTTTTGACGTTGAGCTCGCAAACGTGAGCGACGAACGCATCGTTAGAGGCTGAGCGGTTTTCCGTGATGGTGGTTTCCGCCGCGACAGCAGGAAAAATCATCTTGGTGATTTCACCGATATGGCCGCCGGAATAGCCGTCACAGGCTGCCTTGATTGCGCCACAGCTGGAGTGGCCCAGCACGACGATCAGCTTGCTGCCAAGAAATTTGCAGGAATATTCCAGGCTGCCGATGGCTTTGCGTGAAGCAATGTTGCCTGCCAGCCGCACGCTGAACAGGTCGCCCAGGCCTTGGTCGAAAATCAGCTCTGCTGCAGTGCGGGAATCACTGCAGCTCAGGATGGCGGCGAATGGATGCTGCTTGTCTTTAATGATGTTGACGACATTCAGCAAATCCCGATGAGCGGAAATGTTCTGGGTAAAACGGCCATTGCCTTCAATCAGGATGTCCAATGCTTCTTGTGGTGACATTTTGTCTCGGTCTTTTAATGGGTGTTTGTACATAAAATAGCTTCTCCTGAAATCAATTGAGAGTTCATCGATTCGCGCAGATTACTCATCATGACCTCATCAATATATGAACATTGCCCTGTGACATGATTTGGATCCGGAGTGCGTGAATGTTCTGCCGTGAGCTTGTGGGAACTCACCGTGATCTGCCGGTGCTCCATGCACTTTGCGCGATTGAATAGACAGTATTTTAAGGGATTGTGACACCAGCAGGGAAATTGATCATGACGACTGTGGTAATTGGCGGCATCTGAACAATAGTCAATATGCATATCCATAGACGCTTATTCCGGCGTTCTGCGGGGACAGTGCGTGATGACGCTGATTTGCTTATTCGAAGATTTTTCTCCGACAACGTGATGGTTTGCTACTACAATGCGCAGATCATGTATATATCCAGTCACCAGTCTGCTGAGAAAAATAAGCTGCTTCGATATCTGTTGATTTCCGTGGCGGTTGCCCTGGGATATTTCCTGCTGGGGCATAGCACCATGCAACTCGGGATTTCCCAAGTCTACGCTACCTTTATCTGGCCTGCTGCCGGGTTTGCGCTGGCTATCCTGATCTTGGGCGGTGTGCGTTTCCTACCTGCTTTGCTGGTGGGGGCAGTGGTAACGCAATATACTGCTGGCCTTCCCTTTTTTGCTGCGTTGAGCATCGGTAGCGGTACGCTGATCAGCACTGTGCTGGGCTATTATTTGCTTGACCGTTATGTCAATTTCCAGCCTGAAATGACCCGTTTGCGGGATCTGGTGGGCATCATGCTGGTAGGGGGCATGTTCACGCCGTGGATCAGCGCCACGTTTGGTTGCGTGATCCTAAAATTATTTGGCATTGTGCCGGATGCATTGTTGCCAAGTACCTGGCTGCAATGGTGGCTGGGTGATGGGTTGGGCATACTTCTGCTGACACCGGCGATCCTTGCGTATTTCCATTCTGCTCCTATACGCTGGACCAAGGCGAGGGTGTTGGAAGCCGTTGTATTGACCGGTCTGCTGCTGGCGTTGTGCTTGATGTCATTCAGTGATTTTCTATCAAAATCGGGCACCCTGGAGATCAGGACGATTCTTGTGTTTCCTTTAGTGATCTGGGCGGCATTGAGTTTCCATCAGCGGGGAGCGGCGCTTGCTTCCATGCTGATCGTGGTCGCAGCCTTATGGGGCGATGGCGGCCAGCATGGTTATTTCAGCATGGAACTCAGAAACCTTGATCTGTTCAATTACTGGTTGTTTGCGCTGATTACGGTATCCATGGGCGTGGGCTTATCCAGCCTGCATGTGGGCCGGGTACAGGCAGATGAGAAGTTGAGGCGGCAGTTGACGCTTTACAATGCCTTGAGCAATGCGCAGTCCGATGCGGGAGAAGGTGTGCTGATCATAGAGCATGGCAAGATTCTCTATGCCAATGAGGCAGTGTGGAGAGTCGGCGGCTATGATGCGCGTGATATTCCGATGGGGTCAGACTTTCTCAGTCTGATTCATCCCAGTGGGCGTGAGATGGTGACAGCCAACCATCAGCGGCGCATGCGCGGCGAAACTACGCCCAATCGCTATGAGACGGTAGCACTGAGCAAATCGGGCAAATCCATCCCGATAGAGTTGGCGGTGGCGAATTTCCGTGACGGTAGTGATCGCGTTGTCGTATTGATCATTGATATCAGCAGCCGCAAGCAGGCAGAGGCTGCCTTGCTGCAAAGCCGTGCCGAATACCGCGACCTGGTGCAATCGGTGAAGGCTGTGGTGTGGCGGGCGACCACGGATGCCGTATTTACTTTTGTCAGCCAGGAGGCGGAGAGCTTGCTTGGTTATCCGGTGGAGGAATGGATAGGCAAACCCAATTTCTGGGTAAGTAAAATTCACCCGGACGACAGGGAGTGGGTGGTGAATTTCTGTATCTGGGAAACTCAGCATCTTAAGGATCACGTATTTGAATACAGGATGATGGCTGCCGATGGCCGTGTGGTGTGGATTCAGGATATTGTGCGCGTGATGGCGGACCGTTTCGGCAAGCCGCAGGAATTACTGGGGGTGATGCTGGATATTACCGAGCGCAAGCTGGCGGAATCCAGCCTTAGTCTTTCCAAGCAGGTGTTCGACAATACCAGCGAGGCTATCCTGATCGCAGACCGGGAACGTAACATTCTGGAAGTCAATCAGGCTTATCTGACCATGACAGGGTATGAGCATGAGGAAGCAGTCAGCATGCGCTTATCCTTGCTGGATGAAATGGATGAGGCTGCACAGACGATGATTGGCAAGCTGGTGCAGCAAGATGGCCAATGGGTAGGCGAGCTGCTGGCTCGCAAGAAAAATGGGGAATATTACCCGCAATGGGTTTCCATCAACACTGTTCATGATGGCAACGGCATGCTGCAGAACTATATCGTGGTGCTCACCGACATCAGCCAGCGCAAGCAATCCGAGGAAAAATTACAATTCCTGGCAACGCATGATGCGCTTACTGGCTTGCCCAATCGCGCCTTGCTGCAGGAACGCACTGAACTGGCCTTGCTGCGGGCGCAGCGTTATCACCAGCGGATTGCCGTGTTGTTCATCGACCTCGACCGCTTCAAGATTATCAACGATACCTTGGGGCATCAGGTAGGCGATATGCTGTTGCAGGAGGCAGCGGGCAGGCTCAAGGAATGCCTGCGGCAGACAGATACTATTGCGCGCCAGGGTGGAGACGAATTTGTGGTGTTGGTGGAGGATTTCACCGAGCAGCAATACTTGGCGAATGTGGCCAACAAGATCATGGCTACGCTGTCCCAGCCTTTCATCCTGATGCAGCAGGAGCTGTATATCAGTGCGAGCATCGGTATAAGTGTCTATCCCGAGGACGGCATGGATATTTTCTCGTTGCTCAAGAATGCGGATGTGGCCATGTACCGCGCCAAGGACGCAGGCAAAAACACCTTCCATTTCTACTCGGCGGAAAACAGTGCTAACAGCGTCAGCCGCCTGGCCCTGGAAAACAACTTGCGTCGCGCGCAGGAGCGCAACGAATTCTCCTTGTGGTATCAGCCCAAGCTCGACCTGGCTAACCAGAGCATTATAGGCGCTGAGGCATTGCTGCGCTGGGATAGCGCGGAGTTGGGCATGGTATCGCCGGAAGATTTCATCCCGATTGCGGAGGAAACAGGCCTGATCATCGAACTAGGTGCCTGGGTGCTGAAACAGGCATGCCAGGATGCCTGCGAATGGCAGGCAATCGCGGGCCGTCCGGTACGGGTAGGAGTGAATATCTCGGCGCGGCAATTCCGTGAGGACAGCCTGACCGAAGTCATCAGCGCAGCTTTGGAGGAAAGTGGTTTGACACCTGACTGCCTGGAGTTGGAGATCACGGAAAGCATGATCATGCAGAATGCTGAGCGTGCGAGCCAGATGCTGGAGAATGTCCGCAAATTTGGCAGCCATGTACTGATTGATGATTTCGGCACCGGCTATTCATCTCTGGGCTACCTCAAGCAGTTCCCCATCGATTCGTTGAAGATTGACCGTTCCTTCGTGCGGGATATTCCGCAGGACAGTGATGATATGGCGATTACACAGGCTATTATCGCCATGGCGCACAGTCTCAAGATGAAAGTAGTGGCCGAAGGGGTGGAAACGCAAGAGCAACTGGATTTCCTGCGCGAGCAGGGATGCGACCAGTTGCAGGGCTATATGTTCAGCCCGCCGCTCAACGCGGATAATTTCCTTGAATTACTGCGCTTTGATACTGCCAAGCGTTCTGGGCGCACCCGTATCGACGGGTTGGCAGTATGATCGTCAAGTTGACTGGCTACAGCGTGCAAGTGGCTAGTGCGGTGCTTCCTTGGCCAGGTTGACTGAGTAGATCGGGATTTCCACAACGATATCCTCATCCCCGACGATGGCCTGGCAGGACAGGCGAGAATTGGCTTTTAATCCCCATGCCTGGTCCAGCATATCCTCTTCATTTTCGCTGGGTTCAGACAGGGAATCGTAACCCTTTTGGATATAGACATGGCAGGTGCTGCATGCGCATACTCCGCCGCAAGCATTTTCAATCTCGATATGCTGCTTGTGCAGGTTATGGCAGATGGACCTGTCGGGCTGGGCTTCAAAAGTCTTGCCTTCAGGACAGTATTCCGGATGGGGTAGAACGGTAATTTTTGCCATGCCTAAAGTTCCAGGGTATTCAGTGATTGTCCGGCAAGAGCCTGCTTGACGGAAGCATCCATGCGGCGGGCCGCAAAGGTTTCGGTTGTGTGGTTGAGCGCGTCCGCAGCCTTGTTAATAGCGTCGCTATCATTTTGTTGCGCCAGCAAGCGCAGTTGCTCCATCTGCCCGATGATTTCCGCTTTTTCCTCAGCACTCAGGAGTATATCGCCATCCTGGCGCAACGCAGCTTCGATTGCCTCCAGCAAACGGGCGGCATCTACCTTGGCTTCCTGCAGGGAGCGCGCATGCTTGTCCGCTTCGGCAGAAGTGAACGAGGCCTGCAGCATACGGGTGATCTCGTCCTCGCCCAAGCCGTAGGAAGGCTTGACCACGATATCGGCATGGGCGCCACTGGTTTGCTCGCGTGCTGAGACTGACAGCAGGCCGTCGGCATCCACTTGGAATGTCACACGGATACGGGCGGCACCAGCAGCCATGGGTGGAATGCCGCGCAGCTCGAAACGGCCCAGAGAACGGCAATCCGCCACTAGTTCACGTTCTCCCTGCACGACGTGGATGCTCATAGCAGTCTGGCCGTCCTTGAAGGTGGTGAAATCCTGGGCGCGTGCGATTGGCAGGGTGGAGTTGCGCGGAATGACTTTCTCGGTCAGCCCGCCCATGGTTTCCAGCCCAAGCGAGAGCGGGATCACATCAAGCAGCAGCAGGTCGTCGTCATTGCGATTACCGGCGAGGATATTGGCCTGGATGGCCGCTCCCAAGGCTACTACCTGGTCAGGATCGAGATTGGTCAATGGCTCACGACCAAAAAAGCTGGTGACGGCCTGGCGCACTTGTGGCATGCGGGTGGCGCCCCCCACCAGAACCACTCCCTTGATTTCTTCAATGACGAGCGCAGCATCGCGTAATGCCTTGCGGATCGGGATCAAGGTGCGGTTGAGCAATTGCTGGCTGAGCGTATGGAACTCGGTCTGGCTCAATGTGAGGTCAATGACATCGCCATTGCTGAGTACGGCAGTGATGCTGGCGCTTGCATGGTCGGTCAGCCATTCCTTGGCTTCTTTGGCCTTGGTCATCAGCAAACGGGTATCGGCAGGGTTGAGCGGTTGCAAACGCGCTTGCTCCAGTATCCAGCAGAAAATGCGACGGTCGAAATCGTCCCCACCCAATGCAGAGTCGCCATTGGTAGCAAGAACTTCGAACACGCCTTTGGATAAGCGCAGAATGGAAACGTCAAAAGTGCCGCCACCCAGGTCGTAAATCACGTAGATTCCTTCGGCGGCATTGTCCAGGCCATAAGCGACTGCAGCGGCAGTTGGCTCGTTCAACAGGCGCAATACATTGAGCCCGGCAAGGCGGGCTGCGTCCTTGGTGGCCTGGCGCTGTGCGTCATCAAAATAGGCGGGGACGGTAATCACCGCCCCGGCGAGTTCGCCTCCCAGGGCTTGCTCGGCACGTGCCTTGAGGGCTTTCAGGATTTCAGCAGAAATTTCGACAGGGCTTTTGGTACCAGCTCGAGTCTCGATTTGCACCATGCCAGGGGTTTCAACGAAACGATAGGGCAAGTGTCCGGTATCGCCAATGTCACGCAGGCCGCGGCCAAGAAAACGCTTGGCAGAGACGATAGTATTCTGCGGATCCTGGCTTTGCTGTATCTGGGCCGGATAACCTACCTCTACCTGCTGGTCGACCGTATAACGCACCACGGAAGGCAACAGAGAGTGGCCGGCTTCATCAAGCAAGATAGTGCTGAGGCCGCTGCGCACGGTGGCCACCAGGGAATTGGTCGTTCCCAAATCTATTCCCACTGCCAGGCGGTGCTGGTGCGGGGCCGTGCTCATGCCCGGTTCTGATATCTGTAATAAAGCCATCGTGCGGTTATTCGTCTTCCAGTTTGCTTATTTTATATTCGACATCACTGCATATCTTGTCAATAAAACTCAGCTTGCGTACCACGCCTGCCGCTTGCTTCCATGCTTGTTGTTGATCCAGCATGTTAATCAGGGATTGTTCCAGCGCCTTGCCTTGAGAGTGCATTTCCTTGAGCAAGTTATCCAGGGCAGCAATATCGCTGGCATCAAACGCCTCTTCCGCAGCCTCGCGCCATTCCATTTGCAACATGAGGAAATCGGCAGGCATGGCGGTGTTGCTTTCCTCTTCGGTATCAATGTCGTGCAGTTGCAGCAGGTAGCGTGCGCGGGGAGTAGCGGCTTTGAGCGTCTGATATGCATCATTGACCTGCGTCGCCCATTGCATGGATTGCAGGCGTTCGCTGGGGGAGGAGGCTACAAAGCGGTCAGGATGCACTTCTGCCTGCAGCTTGCGGTAGTTCTGCTCCAGCAGTGGCATATCCAGCGCGAACCGGGTTGGCAAACCAAGCAGCTCGAAGTGATTGTTCTTCAGGTCAGACATATCCAGAGGGTAGCTCGAACAGGGCAGCCGGCTTGCGCCAACTGCCTGGCAGATCAATGCAATGGGCTAGACGGTAAAGCTTTCGCCACAGCCGCATTCATCCTTGACGTTGGGGTTGTTGAACCTGAAACCTTCGTTCAGGCCTTCCTTGGTGAAATCCAGCTCCGTGCCGTCGATATAGACCAGGCTTTTGGGGTCCACGATCACCTTGACGCCATGGCTTTCGAACACTACGTCTTCGGAGCTGAGATCATCTACGAACTCCAGCGTATATGCCATGCCGGAGCAGCCGGTAGTCTTGACGCCCAGCCGCAGGCCGATACCCTTGCCGCGGTTGGCAAGAAATTTCTCCACACGCTTGGCAGCGGTTTCTGTGAGCGAAATTGCCATACCTGTACCTCCTTAAGCCGCGTGTTCGTCTTTGATACCTTGTTTGGCCTTGAGATCTTCCACTGCAGCGCGAATCGCGTCTTCTGCCAGTACGGAGCAGTGGATTTTGACAGGTGGCAACGCCAGCTCTGCCGCGATGTCGGAGTTCTTGATCTCCATAGCCTGGTCCAGGGATTTTCCCTTGATGAGCTCAGTCACGAGCGAGCTGGAGGCAATAGCAGAGCCGCAGCCATAGGTTTTGAACTTGGCGTCTTCAATGATGCCCTGGTCGTTGATCTTGATTTGCAGCTTCATTACGTCGCCGCAAGCCGGGGCGCCTACCATGCCAGTGCCGACGGAAGGGTCGTTTTTGTCCAGGGAGCCCACGTTACGAGGGTTCTCGTAGTGATCAAGTACTTTGTCTGAATATGCCATTTTTCTACTCCTCAAAATTTCCAACATGCCGCTGTTACTGCATCACCTGCATGGCATGCTGACAGGTGTATGAATTCTTGCTGTTTCCGATACCCAGCCTGCTGGACATCGGAGGTTGGTTAGTGTGCTGCCCACGCTACCGTGGCCAGGTCTATGCCTTCCATATGCATTTCCCAGAGCGGCGACAGTTCGCGCAGTTTGCCGATCTTGCCCTTCATCAGTTGTACCGTGTAATCAATATCCTCTTCGGTGGTGAAACGGCCAATCGAGAAGCGGATTGAGCTATGTGCCAGTTCATCGGAGCGACCCAGGGCACGCAGCACATACGAAGGTTCTAAGCTTGCAGAAGTACAGGCCGAACCGCTGGACACGGCAATATCTTTGACCGCCATGATTAGGGATTCGCCCTCGACAAAGTTGAAGCTGATGTTGAGGTTCTGAGGCACACGGTGTTCAAGGTCGCCATTGACATACACCTCATCTATTTCCTGCAAACCCTTGAGCAGGCGGTCGCGCAGTTTGAGGATGCGTGCATTTTCGCTATCCATCTCGTCGCGTGCGATACGGAAAGCCTCGCCCATGCCGACGATTTGGTGGGTTGCTAGGGTACCGGAGCGCATGCCGCGCTCGTGGCCGCCGCCGTGCATTTGCGCCTCGATACGCACGCGTGGTTTACGACGTACATAGAGTGCGCCTATGCCCTTGGGGCCGTAGGTCTTGTGAGCGGAGAAGCTCATCAGGTCCACTGGCAGTTTTTGCAGGTCGATATGCACCTTGCCAGTTGCCTGTGCCGCATCCACATGAAAGATTACGCCTTGGTCGCGGCAGATATTGCCGATGGCCTCGATGTCCTGAATCACGCCGATTTCATTGTTTACCAGCATGACGGATGCCAGAACGGTATCCGGACGCAGGGCTGCCTTGAATTTTTCCAAGTCAAGCAGGCCGTTGGGCTCAGGCGTGAGATAAGTAGCTTCATACCCCAGGCGTTCCAGTTCGCGCACGGTGTCGATCACCGCTTTGTGCTCGGTCTGCACAGTCACGATATGCTTGCCCTTGGTAGGGCTGTAGAAATTGGCCGCACCCTTGATCGCCAGGTTGTTGGATTCCGTCGCGCCAGAAGTCCAGACGATTTCACGCGGATCGGCATTCACCAGCTTGGCGACTTCCTCACGGGCGTTCTCCACAGCTTTTTCCGCAGTCCAGCCGAAGGCATGGCTGCGCGATGCCGGGTTACCAAAATGCTCGGTGAGGTAAGGGATCATCTTTTCCGCTACCCGTGGATCAATTGGGGTAGTGGCTGAATAATCCAGGTAAATTGGTGTATGTACTGTCATTTTCTATTTTCCTACACTGCAACTGCAGTTAATTTTCTCAATCTGGCCAGCTCGCGCTCCAACGTTTGCAAGAAGGCATTTATTTCATGTAATTCGTTGTCATTACCCAAGCTGACCCTGATCGCGCCACGGGCGATATCGGGTGGGATGCCCATGGCCAGCAGCACATGGCTGGGTTCTTTGCTGTCGCTGGAACAGGCCGAGCCGCTGGCAATGGCAAAGCCTTGTTTATCCAGCGCCATTACCATGGTTTCACCGTCTATACCTTCAAAGGCGAAGAAGCTGGTATTGGGCAGGCGTTCGGCTTCAGCGCCAAAAATAATCGCTCCTAACTGACATAGGCCGTGCTCAAGATGCTCGCGCAAGCCAACTAGCTTGTTCCTGTGTGTTCTTACCTCGGTAGCAAGCAGGTGACAGGCGGTACCAAAACCTACGATTGCGGCAATGTTCTCGCTGCCGCTTCTGAGCCCTCGTTCCTGGCCACCGCCGTAAAGCAATGGCTGTATGTCGATACGTTTGTCCAGAATCAGCGCGCCGGCACCTTGCGGGCCATTGATCTTGTGCGAGGACAAGCTCATGGCATGCACGTTCAGATCGGTGAAATTCAGGTCCAATTTGCCCAGCGCCTGCACCGCGTCGGTATGCATATAAGCCTTGTGCTGACGGGCGAGCTCACCTAGCGCTGCGACATCCTGGATCACACCGGTTTCGTTGTTCGCGAGCATGACCGACACGATGTCGGGCCTGTTTTCCAAGATGGCCACGAACGAACTTTTTTCAACCTGCCCATGCTGGTTGCATGCGATCAAGTCAAGCTCCCAACCTTGCCACCTCAGTGCTTCGGCTGGCCTGGAAACTGCAGGGTGCTCTATGCTACTGATGGCAATCCTACCTTTCCCCAGTGCGCCTGCCACCCCAGTGATTGCGAGATTGTCGGCTTCTGTACCGCCGCAGGTAAAAATCACTTGCGAGGTATGCGCTCCGACAGCATCGGCCACCTGTTCCCGTGCCTGGTCAATGGCATTGCGTGCCGAGCGGCCATAAATATGGCGGCTGGTTGCATTACCCTGTTGCTCCGACAAATAGGGCAGCATAGCCTGCAACACCTTTGGATGCAGGGCAGTGGTGCCATTATTGTCAAAGTAAACGGGGCGGCTCATATTCAGTGTCCTGTTGTTGGTCAGGCGGCTACCTGCGCCTGTGGACGCACACTTTCGCGGCGTGCCACAAAGCGGATTTCCTTACCTTCGCGCTGAGAAGTCACCAGGTCTGCCAGCGCAACCCCGGAGAGATATTCCAGTATTTTGGCATTCAGGCTGGACCATAGCTCATGAGTCATGCAGGGCTTGCCATCGTGACAGTTTTCCTTTCCACCGCATTGTGTGGCATCGATCAGCTCATCCACGGCGGTGATGATGTCAGAGATGGAAATGTCGTGATGGTTTTTTGCCAGGTGATAACCGCCACCTGGGCCACGCACACTTTTGACTAAACCGTTACGACGCAAACGGCTGAAAAGCTGTTCCAGATAGGAAAGAGAAATGCCCTGGCGCTCGCTGATACCGGCGAGCGTGACTGGTTTTTCCTCTTCATGAAGCGCCAGATCCAGCATCGCGGTCACTGCAAAACGGCCTTTTGTGGTTAATCGCATATTCGGTTCCTGAGGTTGTTCGAATGACGCATCTATTGTGTAGTTGATGCGGTTTTAGGCAATAAATCTCTGATGAAAACTCTATAATACCTTAATGCTTTAGTCAACTATTTTGTTGATATAGTTCACATCAAATGCCTGGCCTACCTCAGTGTCTGTTTCGATATCAGCTCCTAGTTTGGCAAGCTGTTCTTTCATTTCCTGAATCTGGGAATCCTGCCGCGAAATATGATCCATCAATGCATGAATGGCCTTGCTCATGGGATCGTTCATATTGTCGCTGACTGCATAGGCAGAGAAACCGGTTTTTTCTGAGCTATCGTCTTGTTGGCGTGGTTTTTCCGGGTCCACAATTCTTGCGGGAATACCTACTGCCGTGGCGTTGTCCGGCACATCCTTGACGACGACGGCATTGGAGCCGATCTTGGCCTTGACTCCTACTGTAATCGGGCCCAGTACTTTCGCGCCTGCGCCGATTACCACACCATCCTGCAAAGTTGGGTGACGCTTGCCTTTGTTCCAGGAAGTGCCGCCCAGCGTCACGCCATGATACAGAGTGCAATCATCGCCGATGACGGCAGTTTCGCCGATGACAACGCCCATCCCATGGTCAATGAAGACACGTCGACCCACTACGGCACCTGGGTGGATTTCAATACCGGTCAGCCAGCGCGCGATGTGAGAGCATAATCTTGCCGGCCAGTACAAGCGCTGCTGCCATAACCAGTGGGAAAAGCGGTGGATGAGCAGGGCATGTACGCCAGGATAGGTGGTGAGGATTTCCCAGCGGGTGCGAGCGGCGGGATCGCGCTCGAAAACAACATTGATGTCTTCTTTGATATGACTGAACATTTGAGTATTTTACTCTGATTTAAATGCGAGCAATACGCTCAAAAAGTAGTAGAGCGCGGCGGGTGGGGAGATTGGGTCGCACTCAGGATGCCGCGCAGGATATTGATTTCCTCTTTTTCCAGTCCGGCACGACCATATAGCCTGCGCAGTCGTTGCATCAGCCGTTTGGGCTGGTCCGGATTGAGAAAGCCGATCTCGACCAATGTTTGTTCCAGGTGGATATAAAAACGCTCTATCTCTTCACTGGCAGCCAGCGGCACTGGTTCATTATCGGCTGGCTGCGGGTCGTCCAGCGCGGCCATGCGCAGCTCGTAACTGAGCACCTGCACAGCAGCGGCAAGGTTCAATGAGGAGTACGCGGGATTGGCAGGAATCATGGCGAGCAATTGGCAATGGTCCAGTTCGGCATTTGATAACCCGCTCATTTCCGTCCCGAACACCAGCGCAACAGGACTATGGCGTGCTGTAGCAATCGCCCGCTGCACACCCTCGCGCGCTGCCACAAGCTCATGCGAAAGCTCGCGCCGCCGCGCGCTCATGCCGATGGCAAGTGTGGTGCCATGCAATGCCTCTGGCAGGCTATCGCACACAATTGCATGGTCCAGAATATCTGTCGCACCCGAAGCCATGGCCACTGCTTCTGCATGAGGAAAGGATTTGGGTTTGACCAGCACCAGTTGGGAAATGCCCATGGTTTTCATGGCGCGCGCCGCGGCGCCTATATTGCCCGGATGGCTGGTTTGACAGAGGACGATGCGGATCTGGCTTAGCAGGTTGGGATTGGATGTCATGGCAATAAGGCTTAAAATGCCATTTTATCAGTTTTGGGCATGCTCTTGAAAAGCGTGTCCCTATCCCAGCTCTTTAAAAACCAGCCCGGCCTGCCGGGAAATCAGTAAAAACGGAAAGAACATATGCATTTCTTGAATAATGCGGTCAAGGCCGCCCGCCGTGCCGGCGATATCATCAACCGAGGTTCGTTGGACATTGGCGCCCTCACTGTGCGCAGCAAGGATTACAACGACTTTGTCAGTGAAATTGATCAGAATGCCGAAGCCGCCATTATTGATGTGCTGAAGAATGCCTATCCCGACCATGGGTTCTTCGGCGAGGAGAGCGGCAAGCAGGATGAGGATGCCGAGAATGTCTGGATTATCGATCCACTGGATGGCACCACTAACTTCTTGCATGGTTTTCAGCAATATTCCGTTTCCATTGCGCTAAGGCAAAAAGGGCAAATCACGCGCGCCGTAATTTACGACCCTAGCCGCAATGATTTGTTTACCGCCATTCGCGGTGGTGGTGCATTCTTGAACAACAAGCGCATCCGCGTTACCAGCCGTCCTAAATTGCAGGACTCCTTGATCGGCACAGGTTTTCCATTCCGCGATTTCACGCATTTTGAAACCTATATGGGCATGTTCAAGGACATGGTGAAAAAGACGTCTGGACTACGCCGGCCAGGTTCTGCGGCACTTGACCTGGCATACGTGGCTGCGGGCTGGTTCGATGGTTTCTGGGAAATCGGTCTTTCTACCTGGGATATTGCGGCCGGCTCTCTGTTGGTGCATGAAGCAGGTGGTTTGGTCGGCGATTTTGAAGGTAACGAAGGCTTCCTGGAAAGCGGTAATATCGTGGCGGCTAACCCTAAGGTTTTTGTGCAGATGCTGCAAGTGCTGACGCCGCACTTGACCGATGCTCTGAAAACACCAGTGAAATAATCTATCTTGGACAGTAGCACTGTCCATTTTTTCACTCAATTACTACTTCTCATGTGACACAAATAAAAAAGCCAGCGTGGAAAACCACGCTGGCAAACACTATGGAGAAGTTGCAAAGAACATGGAGTGAACTTTTTACTTCAGTTATGTATTTTAAAGATTAAATCTGGTAAACCAGTACTTAAAAACAGCAACTGAAGCTAACTTCAGTATCAAATACTAAAGTAAGGTTTGTCGGGTGACTGTAGGAATGAGTCACTCTCGTCGGGGGAATTGTTCATCAGATTTTTGTGCTGTGCACGCAAGTGTCGGGACTTTTTCCCGTTTCTGTTTTCGGAGAACTGATTTAAATTGCGCAATCACCCGCAACCGTCCAGACGATCCAGTTCGCCAATGAACCTGAAGTTACGCCTCAACCTGATCATTACCCTGCTATTGGCATTGATTCTGCTGCTTGCTGCCGTCATGATGGTTCACAATGCGCGTGATGATGTACGTGCAGAAGTGCAATCAACGGCAACGCTGGCCATGCACCTGTTGGATGCGGAAATCCTGCATTACACCTCTGACTACACTTGGTTGCATGGAGCGGAGAAGATACCATCCGATTCGATATTCCGCTTGCATAGCCTGGGCAATGTGCGCCATCTGCGCATCGAGTTCTTTGATGCCCATGGACGTTTGCGCGATAGCAATCTCAAAGATAATGAGCAAAAATCTGTGTCGTGGCTTGTCCGTGCGATGGCGTGGATTACACCTGCCATGCCAGAGATTCGTCGCCAGATATTTGCCAATGGCCGCATGATAGGCGAGCTGGTCGTGACACCTGATCCCAGGTATGAGATTGAAGAGGTGCTGGGCGACATCATGGGCCTGCTATCATTAGTCGCGATTTTCTTTGTGGCGGTCAATGCATTGGTATATTGGGCTGTTGGTCGCGCGATGAGGCCGGTGGACAGCATCATGACGGCGCTGAACGAGTTGGAGCAGGGGAACCTGAAAGCCCGGTTGCCGGAATTCGAGTTACCAGAGCTGGCGGGCATTAGTCGTAAATTCAATGCCATGGCGGAAACGCTGGAAAAAAGTATCCATAACAATCACCAGCTCACTCAGCAGATGATCCGCTTGCAAGAGGATGAGCGCAAAAACCTGGCGCGTGACCTGCATGATGAAATCGGCCAATACCTGACTGCCGTACATGTGGATGCTTCAGCTATCCTCAATGCCAAGAGCATGGAAAGTGCGCAGGAAAGCGCAAAGGCAATCAGCACAGTGGCGCGGCAGATGATGGATATTGTGCATGATATGCTGCAAAGGCTGCGACCGTCCGGATTGGATACATTCGGGTTGACGATTGCGGTGACGGATCTGGTGAATACCTGGCAACAGCGGAACCGGCAGGTAGAAGTGCATCTGGATATTGCACCAGGACTGGATACCATTCAGGATGAAACGACCAGAATTACGGTATACCGCATCGTGCAGGAATGCCTGACCAACGTGACCCGACATGCGCATGCCAGCAAAGTTGATATACGGATTGGGGTGGAAAACATTATGCTCAGTATTGATATTGAGGATAACGGATGTGGATTCAACACAGCGCAATTACCATCCGGTTTCGGGCTGGCTGGTATGCGCGAGCGGGCAGAGGGCCTGGGTGGACGTTGCCTGTTGGAAAGCACGCTGGCTGCGGGAACACGGATCAAGGTTGAGCTGCCATTGAAGGAATCGCTAGGGGGAGAGCAATGAGTATCAATATTCGCATCATGCTGGTGGATGACCATGAGGTGGTCCGTTCCGGCCTGCGTCGGTTGCTGGAGCAGAATGATGGCGTGGAGGTGATTGCGGAAGCAGAGAGTGGGGAACAGGCCTATCAGTTTTATGGCGAATGCCTGCCGGATGTGGTGGTAATGGATATGTCCATGCCAGGCATGGGTGGTTTGGAAGCTCTGCGCAGAATCATCGCGCGTTATCCGCAGGCGCGCGTCATTATTTTTTCCATGCATGAAAATGCGGCGTTTGCATCACAGGCGCTAAGCGCGGGGGCAAGAGCATATGTCGCCAAATCCGGTGCGGCTGATGACTTGGTTCAAGCGGTGCGTGAGGTCGCGCAGGGCAAAGGGTATTTGAGTGCCGGCATCGCCCAGCAGATTGCCTTGCAAACCTTGTCGGGAAGCGATGACCCGACCCGCTTATTGTCTGCGCGTGAATTTGAGGTATTCCGGCTGTTGGCGGCAGGGAAAGGAATAGACGAAATTTCCTCTACCTTGAGAATCAGCCAGAAAACGGTAGCCAATTACCAGACCTTGCTGAAGCAAAAACTGGGTATCAACAGCCCCATCGAATTGGTGCGCCTGGCTATCAAACATGGCGTGATTGATAGTTGAGTAGGTGGTGATAGGAAATGTCGGGAGAAAATCCCGGCAATCTTTAGGAATTAATGCAATGGTTGATGAGCAGGCTTGAGCATACGATGCTATCTAACAGCTTTGATTTCCAGTTATATGTTTTTCGTCAAGCCTGTTGTTCAACTCCATACCACTAAGGATTATCCAAACCAGGCGATTGCCTGGTTTTTTTTATCCTTGAAGCCTGCCAATTGTTAATCGTGTTGCTGGACAATGCCGAAGCGGATGGCAAGGTGTACCAGTTGCCCTGTAGTCTGCACGTTTAGCTTCTGGCGTACCTGGGTCTGGATATTGGCGGCTGTCTTGTAGCCGATATGCAATTGCTCGGCGATGCCGCTCAACGATACCCCTTCGGCAATTCGCCGGAATACCTCAAACTCCCGCGGGGAAAGTTTTTCCAATGGGTTCTCAGTGGGTGAGAACCGATCCATGGCCAGATGCTGAGCCAACTCATGGCCGATATAGCGTCCACCGCGTAATATCTGCCTGACCGCATCCAGCAGCACTTCTGGTGCATCCGTCTTGACGACATAGCCCTTTGCCCCCGCCTGCATGGCGCGCACTGCATAGATATTGTCGCTATGCATGCTGAAAATGACGAGGCGGGCGTTCGGGTCGCGTGCAATGATGCGGTGCAGGGCTTCCAAGCCCCCTATGCCGGGCATGTCCAGATCCAGAATCCCGAGATCGGGATGATGTTCCTGCCACAAGGTGCAGGCGCGTTCGCCATTCTCTGCCTCGGCGATGATCTGATAGCCCGCGTTCTCCAATAAAGTGCGTAAACCGCTGCGAACTACTGCGTGATCATCTGCTAACAGTATTTTCTGAACCATTGATCAACTTTCCTGAATTACCTTGGGATATTGCGTGTACAGGCAGAGTGGCTGAAATAACCACGCCTTTGCCTGCTGTATGGATATTAAAAGTGCCGCCTTCCGCTTCGACGCGTTCCCGCATGCCGGAAAGGCCAAAGCCTTTTTTGGTGGAGTGAAGATTGAATCCGACACCATCATCCTTGATTTCGATATTCAAGATATCTGACAAAATGCCGCGGATACGCGTCAATTTGATGGAAACATGATTCGCATGGGCATGGCGCGCGATATTGGTGAGGGATTCCTGGACAATCCGGTAAATGACAATACTGGTTTTTTCCGGCAGGTTCGGGCAGGGCTTGTCCAATGCAAGCTGGCAATCAATGTCCAGGTGTTGCTTTTTCCATTCCTTGACCAGTTGCTCTATAGCTTCAACCAGGCCATGCGCATCCAGTGCCATTGGGCGCAGGCGATGGATCAGGCCGCGAACCGCCTGCTGGATATGCTCTACATGCGAGCTGATGCGCTTTGCAAATTCAGCGAGGGCCTGGGCGCCTTCCTTGGGCAGCCCCGCGAGTTCCAGCCGGATGGCGGTGAGATATTGTCCCATTTCATCATGGATTTCCCGGGCAATATTGCGACGTTCTTCTTCCTGAACTTGCATGGAATGGCGAGCAAGTGATTGATTTTCCTTGAGCAGAACCGCCAGTTCGCGTTCGGCCAGGTGTTGCTCGGTAATGTCAGTGAAGAAACCATGAATCCTTCTGTCCGGGGATGATTGGTTGTCCAATGCTTTTGTCAGTCGGGCCATGACTACCCAAGGCACATTATCCGGGTGTCGGATGATGAGTTCGGCGATATCGATTTTCTCGGTTGTTTGCAGCTTGGCGCATAGTTCTTCCCAGCGCCTACCGATGGCTTGCTGGAGATTGAGGGTTGTTTCATTGTGGCCGCACATGGCGCTGAATGCAGGGTTGCAGAGTAGGATGTTACCTTTGGCATCGGCAACAAAATTGCCGCATAAGTCTTGGTCAAACAAGGTCTTGAACATGCGTTGGCTTTCCTGGGAAGCGTGTTCTGCTTCCAGCCTGCGATCGACCTCGGTGAGCATTTCTTTCATGCGGCGATGTGAGAACCAGACAGATACCAGGGCGGCCGCAAAAAGCACCAGCGGGAATTCATCTAGCTGCAATGATTCATGCGCCAATGCCCATTCAATGAATTTTTCTGAAAGATCCAGCCTGGCGGAAACGAGAAATACACCCGCAATAATCAGCAATGCAATGCATAAGTCACGGGAAGACTGGGAAATGCGTGTCCAGAACGTACCAGGGGGGAGGAGGTTTTCATTGGAGTTCATTGTAGCGGTATTCTGCAGATGAGACTCATTAGGGGGAAGTGATTTTTTCCTGAAATCACTTGCTGGGCGTGGTTTTGTGATTTTTTCCTGGTCTGAGGCAGAAACTTGTATGCTTTTTTCGGACTTACTGGGTTGTTTGTGAAACAGGCTGGCTTGTCCGTGCGGTTGTATTGCCAGAAATTTTGCGTGATGAGCTAAGCCTGCGACAGCAGTATAATTATCGTTTGCGATTTAAGCGCTCCTTGAAGTGGGAGCACAACTAGGCAGGCAATCAATTTGAGCAATCCCGACACTATTTCCCTGGAGCAACATACCCCCATGATGCGCCAGTACCTGGGCATCAAAGCGCAATATCCCGATATGCTGGTGTTTTATCGCATGGGGGATTTTTACGAGCTGTTTCATGACGATGCGGAGAAAGCCTCGCGCCTGCTCGGCATTACGCTTACCAAGCGCGGAAGTTCCAATGGTGAGCCGATCCGCATGGCTGGCGTGCCGTTCCATTCGGTTGAGCAATATTTGGCCAAGCTCGCCAAGCTGGGCGAAGCTGTCGCCATTTGCGAGCAGGTCGGTGATCCTGCCAAGAGCAAAGGGCCGGTGGATCGCCAAGTGACGCGCATCCTCACGCCGGGCACTTTGACCGATGCAGCGCTGCTGGATGACACGCGCGACAACTTGCTGCTGGCGCTCATGCATGGCGATGGCCTATTGGGTCTGGCACGCATTAATCTTGCCTCGGGGCGCTTTATCCTCAGCGAAATCGAGCCGGATTTGCTGGCGCAGGAGCTGGAGCGTATCAGCCCGGCGGAAATCCTTTATCCGGATGATTGGTCGCATCCTGCGCTGGAAATGGTGAAATGCTCCAGAAAGCGCCTGGCGCCCTGGCAGTTTGATCTGGATTCTGCCATGCAGACATTGACCAAACAGTTCGATACCTATGACCTGGGCGGGTTTGGCTGCGCAGACATGCCAGCGGCGATCCAGGCCGCTGGCGCTTTGCTGGATTACGTCAAGCATACGCAACGTACCAGCCTGCCGCATATTCAGGGATTGGTAGTGGAGCAGGCCAGCCAGTTTATCCAATTGGATGCCGCGACACGCCGTAATCTGGAAATTGACCAGACCCTGCGCGGCGAGGCATCGCCCACCTTGTATTCGTTGTTGAATACTACGGTGACGGCGATGGGCGCGCGTTTACTCAGGCAATGGCTGCATCACCCCTTGCAACAACAGAAAGCTATTCAGGAGCGTTTGCAGGCAGTGACCAGTTTGCAGGCGCAATATGACGGGCTGCGCCCGGTATTGCGCAATATTGGGGATATCGAGCGCATCAGTGCCCGGATAGCCCTGAAAACCGCTCGACCTCGAGATTTGTCCGGTTTGCGTGACAGCTTGCAACAGTTCCCCTGGTTACAGCAGGCAATCCAGGTACAGGAATCGACATTGCTGCACACCGTGCAACAGCAGCTGGATGCGCCGTACGCGACGCTGGAGTTGCTGCAAACTGCTATCAAGGATGAGCCTGCTGCCGTATTGCGCGAAGGTGGTGTGATTGCTGATGGGTTCGATGCTGAGCTGGATGAGTTACGCGGCATCCAGAGCAATTGCGGCGAGTTCCTGCTCGAGTTCGAAGCGCAGGAACGCGAGCGTAGCGGTATCGGCAATCTCAAGGTGGAATACAACAGCGTGCATGGCTTTTATATCGAAGTCAGCCGCGCGCAATCCGAGAATGTGCCTGCCGAGTATCGCCGTCGCCAGACGCTGAAAAACGTGGAGCGCTACATTACGCCGGAGCTTAAGACATTCGAGGATAAGGTGCTTTCGGCCAATGAACGTGCTCTGGCGCGTGAAAAGGCATTGTTCGATGTGTTGCTGGAGCAATTGCAGCCGGCTTTGACTACTTTGCAACGTAACGCGGAAGCGGTAGCGCAACTGGATGTGCTGGCATCATTTGCCGAACGTGCAGATGTCCTGAAGTATGTCGCGCCACAATTCACGGAAGAAGCCGGGTTAATCATTGTCGATGGACGTCATCCCGTGGTTGAGCAACTGGCACAGCCTTTCATCGCCAACAGTGTTTCCTTGTCGCCTTATCGCCAGTTATTGCTGATTACGGGCCCGAATATGGGTGGTAAATCCACCTATATGCGCCAAACTGCATTGATCGTGCTGTTAGCGCATTGTGGATGCTTTGTTCCTGCGAAATCCGCCCGGATCGGCCCTATAGACCGTATCTTTACCCGTATCGGCGCATCGGATGATTTGGCCGGTGGACGCTCCACCTTTATGGTGGAGATGACGGAAACCGCCAATATTTTGCACAATGCGACAGAGCAAAGCTTGGTGTTGCTGGATGAGATCGGGCGTGGCACATCGACTTTCGACGGGTTGTCGCTAGCGTGGGCTGTGGCCAAGCAGTTGTTGGAGAAAAATCATAGTTATACCCTGTTTGCCACGCATTATTTCGAACTGACCAGAATCACGGAGGAGTTCAAGCACGCAGCAAATGTACACCTGGATGCGGTGGAGCATGGCAACGGCATTGTGTTTCTGCACAATGTGGAAGAGGGGCCGGCCAGCCAAAGCTACGGTTTGCAGGTGGCGCAACTGGCAGGTATTCCGCGTTCGGTGGTGAGTGCGGCACGGCGCAAGCTGGTGCAGCTGGAGCAAAGCCAGGTGGCGCAGCAGTCAACGAATGGGCAAGGAGATATGTTTATTGTGGCTGATGTCGAGACGGAGCCTGAGATTCACCCGGTGGTCATGATGCTGGAAAACCTGGATCCTGATGAGCTGACGCCTAGGCAAGCCTTGGATGAACTGTACAAATTGAAAAAATTAGTCTAGCGATTAGACATAATTCTGAAACAACTCTACGTCATAATGTGAAGCGTAACCCTTACCGGGGTTGCAATTCAGTTAATTAAATCCCAAAAGGAAATTATGATTGTCGAGTATTTCATCAAGATAGTGATCCCCGTGGTATTTGCCTCTTTTGCCGCTATGTTCGGCTGGTTTGCTGGTGAAAAGGTGGGCGCAATGGTTGCCGGTGGTGTTGCGCTGGCGGCTGCAATCAGTTGGACCAGCTATAGTTGGACATTGTCGATGCGCCAGTCACGCATCAGTGAGCGTCTTGCTCAACGCAAGCGCGTGCGTGCAAAAAAGACATTTCGTCGTGCGCCGTGCGTGTAATGCAATAAGCCTTGTTTCTTAAGAAGGCAATAGCCCGAATACAAAAAGGCAACCTATTGGTTGCCTTTTGATTTTGTGCTGCTGTCCAAGCCAATGATGGCTTGGCGCGAGAGTTTTGTATTAGTGGTGATGGCCGCCTGGGCCATGTACATGGCCGTGTTCCACTTCTTCATGACCTGCGGGGCGCACAGCGACTACAGATGCCTTGAACAGTACGCGTTCGCCAGCCCAGGGGTGGTTGCCATCAACAATGACCTTGCCGTCCTCGATATTGGTGACGGTGTAAAGTATGACATCGCCAGTTTCGTCTTCCCCTTCAAATTGCATGCCGACCTTGAGCTCTTCTGTTGGGAACGCGGAAACAGGCTCGATTTGCACTAATTCTTCGTCGTAGTCGCCAAATGCATCCGCAGGCTCCAGGGTAAGTTCGATGGAGTCGCCGACCGTCTTGCCGTGCAGCGTTTCCTCGACACGGGGGAAAATATTGTCGTAGCCGCCATGCAGGTAGGTGACAGGTTCCTGGCTGGCTTCCAGGACGTTGCCATCGCTATCGCGCAGCTCATAAGTGATGGTAACAACAGTGTTCATGGCAATCTGCATGAAGAATCCTTCGTTTAAAGTGATTGGATGAAATGGAGAATTTCTGTGGCATGGCCTTTAGCCACGACGTTATATTGTGCCAAGCGTACCACTCCAGTCCGGTCGATGACAAATGTTGAGCGGACTATGCCCATTCTCCTGAGCCCGTCCTTTTCCATTTCCTGCCATACGCCATATTGCTTGCATACTGCACCGTCATCATCGGCAAGTAATTGCACTGCCAGACCATGCTTGTCGCGAAAATTGGCGTGGCTCATGCAATCATCCCGACTAATGCCGATCACAATGGTGTCGTGGCGCATGAATTCATCTTCCAGGTCGCTGAATTCAATAGCCTGCAGGGTGCAACTGGGCGTGTTGTCCTTGGGGTAGAAACAGATCACCACATTATGTCCGCGCAGGTCGGCAAGGGTGACGGTTTCAAGATCTGCATCAAGCAGGGAGAAGTCAGGGGCTGGCGTATCGGGCTGCAGCATGGCTTGCCTTGCGGTGGAAAAGACGGAAAAGATTCTACCTCAAATTCTATGCAGCGTAAGCAATGCGCTATGATGCGAACATGAAAAAACAACAGCAACCCCATACTATCCCATTGACTCTGCTGGGTGGCTTGAGCGCCGAGCAGTTTCTTGCCGAATACTGGCAGAAAAAACCCTTGCTGATTCGCCAGGCTATTCCCGGCTTCAATGGATTGTTGAGCCCGAATGAGCTGGCAGGATTATCGTGTGAGGAGGAGGTGCAAGCACGCTTGGTTTTGTTCCAGGGCGAACAGTGGCATGTGGAAAACGGACCGTTCGAGGAAGAGCGGTTTGCCAGCTTGCCCGAACGTGACTGGACTTTGCTGGTGCAGGGCGTCAATCATTATTTGCCCGAGGCAGAGGAGCTGCTGCAACAGTTTTCCTTTGTGCCTTACGCGCGGCTTGATGACTTGATGGTGAGCTTCGCCCCTGATGAGGGCGGCGTGGGCCCGCATTTTGATTCCTATGACGTGTTTCTCCTGCAGGCAGAGGGCAAACGCCTATGGCGCATTAGTGAGCAGGATGACCTCTCATTGGTGGAAGGTGCGCCATTGCGCATCCTGCAAAACTTCAATACTGAGCAGGAATGGGTGCTGGAGCCAGGAGATATGCTGTACCTGCCGCCTCATGTTGCCCACTGGGGGATTGCGGTGGGTAATGCCATGACTTATTCCATAGGCTTCAGGGCGCCTGCTGCACAGGAGCTGGGTAGTGTGTTTCTTGATTATCTGCAGGATAAATTGAATCTATCCGGCATGTATACCGACCCGGATTTGCAATATCAACCGCATCCGGCGGAAATCGGCAGTGGTATGTTGGACAAGGTAGGCACGATGCTGGATAAGATCCGCTGGCAACGAGAAGATATTGCTGTTTTTCTCGGACGTTATCTTTCCGAGCCCAAGCTGCATATCCTGTTCGATGAAAACGAGGACATAAGCCTGAAGCAGTTTACGCAGCAACTTGCCCGGCATGGGATTGTCTTGTCTGGCAAGAGCCAGATGTTGTTCCATGGGCGGCAATTCTTCATGAATGGCGAACAATGGACTGCCGGAGAGCAACACCAGGATATTCTTATAGCTTTGGCGGATGACCGCCAACTCAATGCAACTTGTTTCGATGCTACTGTGCTACAGGATACGGTACTGTTGCACAAATTGCGCGAATGGTATCTGGCAGGGTATTTATACCTCATGGACGAGTGAGCCGCTGATGCTGAATATGGACATAATGGTGTGGAGTAGCAAGAGGCGTTGGCCAATAGCAGGCATGATGCAGGCATGGTGGTTAATGGTGTTGCTGCTGAGTTTATCAGTGCAGGCGGCAGGGCTGGATTTCAAGATGATTACCTTGCAGCATCGTTTCCCGCAGGATGTATTGCCTGCCGTGCAGCAATTGGCCGGTCCCGAAGGCTCGGTTTCTGCGATAGATCAACATTTGGTGGTACGGGCGGCACCCGAGAAAATGGCAGCCATCGAGGCGTTAGTCGAAAAACTGGATACGGCCAGGCGCAATCTGCGGATCACCGTGCGGTATGACAACCAGCAAATGGATAGCAGGGATGCCATTGGCGCGGACGGTATGATACGCCATGGCGATATTGAAATAGGTGTCGGTAGGTATGCGGAAGAGCAGGGCAGTGTACGCTTCAATATAGATAGTGGCCGAAGCATCATGCAGCAAGGGAGTGAGCAATTTTTGACCGTGCTGGATGGCGAGCGTGCATTTATCCGGGTAGGACAATCTGTGCCATTTACCCAGCAATGGATGGTATTGACGGCGCAATACCTGAATATGCAAGAGACTACGGAATTTCACGACATTACCACCGGCTTTGCCGTGCGTCCCCGTTATATCGGCAATCAGGTGGAGGTCGAGATCACTCCACGTATCGCGCGCTTGAATGCGGCAGGATTCATTGATTTCGATGAATTGACGACGACAGTGCGCGTGGCGAGAGGGGAATGGCTCGACATTGGCGGGCTCATGCAGAATCGCGACCAGGTCAGTCGGGAAATCTTCTTACAGAGCCAGCGTGAGGAAGGCAATAATACCCGTTTGCGAATCAAGGTGGATGAATGAACGATATACGTGGAATATTCTAAAAAAAGCAGAGAAATCGAGGCCTAAATTAAGGGTAAATACCGAAAAAGCATTGGTATTTCCTGCCGGAGATGGTAGAATTTTTGCCACTCGGTTGGTTTGAAGGCTAACCGTAACTGGTTTTTAGTTCCATCGTCTACACTACATCTTTATAGGGATAAAAAATGACACGTTCCGCTCTGCTTGCCGCTCTGCTCGCACTTGCTCTGACTGCTTGTGGTCAAAAGGAAGAAGCTCCTGCAGTTGAAGAAGCACCAGCTGTTGAAGAAGCTGCTCCTGCAGTTGAAGAAGCGCCAGCTGAGGCTCCTGCTGAAGAAGCCGCTCCTGCTGCTGAAGAATCTGCTCCTGCTGAAGAAGCTCCTGCAGAAGCACCAGCTGAAGAAGCTAAGTAATTTAACGCTGGCCTTCGCGCCAGCTTTGAATTGATAAAAAGCCGACTATGTCGGCTTTTTTTGCCTGTCGCATTGATGATTTATGACGTGTGCTGACTAACTTAATTAAAGCTGGGCGTTGCCATAAATCAATAGCAGCTAAAGGATTTCGCGCCAATCGAAACCTTCTGTTTGTTGTGCGATGCCTATCCAATGTTCTTCGCAATTGAGCGAGCGACTTAGAGCAGCGCTGGCCAGGGCTGGCTCATTGTTTTTCCCGCTGAGGTGTGCGGCTACGACATGCTGCAATTTGCTGTTATCCAGCTTGCTCAACAGATTGGCCGCGCTTTGATTATCCAGATGTCCCAGGCGGCTGCCTACGCGCTGCTTGAGTGAGCGCACATAAGGGCCGTTGAGCAACATATCCTTGTCATGGTTGCATTCCAGCACCATGGCATGGCAGGCATTGAGCACACTTTCAATATGTGGTGTTGAGATGCCTGCATCAGTGAGGATGCCAAGTTTGTGCTGCCCATTTTCAAAGATATATTGCACAGGCTCGCGGGCATCGTGCGGAACGGGGTAGGGCTGGATTTGCAAATCGCCGATGCTGAATGATTGATGGCTGTCGATGATATGCAGCTCAAAGCCAAGTTCCTTGGGCATGAGCTTCTGGCTCATGACATAAGTGCCATGTGTGAGCCAGACCGGGATGCGGTATTTGTTGGCAAGCTTGAATACGCCGCTGGTGTGGTCGTCATGCTCATGCGTCACGAGAATACCGTTAATCTCATCGGGTTGCAGACCCAGCCTGGCGACACGATGTACGGCATCGCGCAGGCCGAAGCCGCAATCCAGCAACAGGTGGGTGGTGCCTTGTTCGACAATCAGGCCATTACCTGCGCTGCCGCTGCCAAGTGAAGCAAATCGCATATCAGCAGGCGCAGGCTGGCATACTTATTTGAGTTGTTCGAACAGCAGATTGATGATGCGGTTGGCAGTGCTGGTGTGTTCGCGCTTGCCATCCTTGTCAGTGATGGTGACCAGGGAGCCGGAGCTTGCGTTCTCGACCTTGACCTGGTACTGGTTTTCACCAGTCTTGCGCTTCTTGTTACCATCCTTGTCGGTATCATTGCCCCAAAACTTCAAGGAATCCAGCAAGCCCTTCTTTTCCTTTGGCAGTTCATCAATATCATTGTCAGAGTAGCGAACGTAGAAGACGCCGCTGGAGCGATCCCTGTCCTCGACGATAAAGCCGATACGGTCCAGTGCTAGGCCGACACGGCGCCAAGCGCGGTCAAATGCATCGTTGGTGCTGAGGCTGAGCGTGCCATCGGCTTCCTTGTTGACGCTGGCACGCAGCTCAGGTGCAGGGTTGGCGATGATGGCGCGGGATTTCTTCTCTTCCACGCCCAGGCGCACCATGAGGCGGCGCAACAGTTCGGCATCAATATCTTCAGCGATGGCGCGGGATTCGTCCGAGCCAGTCCGCTTGGTCTTGGTCGGCACGTAACCCATATCTACTTCGCCGGCGATGGTGCGCACCTTGACCTTGCCGTCATCCGGCACGTTGCTGACAGCACGGTGGCTCATGTAGATTTCGGTAGTACCTTGTTCCGTGCCGTGATCAATGCGGGTACGGAATTTTTGGCGGTTTTGCAGGCTGTTGAGCTTATCCAGCCAACCCTGAAATTTTTCCAGATAGGATTTATCACCGACATCCAGCGAGCTAGGGTCCACCCATTCGGTTTCCATGACGCCGGTTTGCGGATTTTCCACTTGCACGGCAAAACCCAGGTCGGTCCAGAAATCGCGAATGACCGGCCAGATTTTTTCTGGCGGCGCATTAACTACCAGCCAGCGCTGGGCGCCGGCACGCTCCATGCGTACGCCATCGGCGTTCGGCAGGATCTTCTGTTGCTCGTTTTCTACCTGGCCATCGGCATTCAGGGTTTGGCTGTAGTCAGAATAGTTGGTCGCTGCGCCAGGCAGGGCATAGGCATCGCTAGCTGAGATATTGGTGAGATCAGGCGGCACTTCCAGGGGTCTTGCTCGCCCGGCGGCCTTGTAATCGGAACCGGTATCGAGGAACGGGAGGGAGCATCCGCTGATGGTAAACAAGGTGACCAGTATGACTGGTTTGATGGTAAATCGATTCATGGTGTCTCTTTGACTGATAAACAGTGACGTCAAATGGCGGCCTGCTTCATGGCACTGCGCAGCGTGTCATGGTATTGGGATGACAGGGGCACAAGCGGCAGACGTATGCCACCCTGGATGAGCCCCATTTGCTGCACAACCCATTTCACAGGAATCGGGTTGGCTTCAACGAATAGCTTTTGATGCAGGGCGAATAGCTTGGCATTGCATTCACGTGCAATCTTGATGTTGCCGTTCAGCGCAGCTTTGCACATTTCATGCATGAGTTTGGGAGCAGCATTGGCAGTGACCGAAATCACTCCGTGACCGCCGAGTAGCAGGAGCGCCAGGCTGCTGGCATCGTCGCCGCTGTAAATAGCGAATTCTTCCGGTGCGCGCAGGAGCAGGTCGGTGCCGCGCTCGATATTGCCTGTCGCATCCTTGATGCCCACGATATTCTTGATGGCCGCGAGGCGCAGCACGGTGTCGTTCTGCAGGTCGCAACCGGTACGGCCTGGTACGTTATATAGTATCTGCGGGATATCCACTGCCTCGGCAACAGCGCGGAAATGCTGGTATAAGCCTTCCTGGGTGGGTTTGTTGTAATAAGGAGCGACCAGCAGGCAGGCATCGGCGCCCAACTCCTTGGCTTTGCGAGTCAGGTCTATGGCTTCACTGGTAGAGTTGGCACCTGTGCCGGCAATGACCGGAACGCGGCCAGCGCTGTGCTCGACCGTGGTTTTGATCAGCAGCGCGTGTTCATCGAAGTTGACAGTAGGAGATTCACCAGTGGTGCCCACGACAACGATGCCATCAGACTGCTGATCGACATGGAAATCAATAAGTGAGCGTAATGCCTGGATATCCAGACTGCCATCATCGTGCATGGGAGTGACAATGGCAACGAGACTGCCTTGCAGCATGGTTATACGACCTGATTTAATGATTAAACCCATCTATTCTAACTGAAACTGGCGTGATCATAATATGAATTTGCTCACCTTTGGCGCTTGTGCGGGGAAAGGTGAAACAAGGGTAGATTGAGCTTTCTTTCCAAGGTTGCATTCATGTCGCGGCATTGCCATTTGTTACACAGCCAGCATCTGGGAAATACTTTCCACAATCAGGTCGGTTCTGGCAAACCGGTGATGACCGCCACCTGGCAGAATGAGCCTTGCCTTGCCGCAAAAGTTCCTCACACTTTCCATGTAAGGGATCAGTTCATCGCCTTGCTCATGCAATACGGTGATACGGTGCGGCCTGCCGCTGAACCGGTATTGCGCATATTGAGCAAGCTGGGCTTCTCCAAGCCAGCCTTGTTCATGGGTATAGAAATTCTCTACTTCGCCAAGATAGCGGCGCAAGCTGTGTTCGGGGTGCATACATGGATTGATCAGCAGGCATTGCTGCTGATAGCGGCATGCGAATTGATAGGCCCAGAAACCACCGAGCGAGGAACCGGTGAGCAACATGCCTTCAGCTAGCAACGGCTGGATGACTTTCTCGAGTTGTGCATAAGAAATTGTGGGATCCCAAGTATTGTATTTAGGGATGATGATTTGCGGAAAGTGCTTTTGCAGCAGCGATGATTTTTCGCTCGCTGGACTGGAGTTGAAACCTGGCAGGTAAACGATGTTCAAGCTAAGGACCTTATGCTTTTTCAGGATGCAGGACTACAAAAAATCACGGGGGCAATTGCCCCCGTGATGTTGCGCGTTAAATTGTTCAGTTTTTCAGGTCTGCTGCCCAGGCATTGCCATACACCTTGCCGTTGCGCGACAGGATCAGCATCTGGTACATGCTGGTGAACCACATGAAGGTGGATGCGATGCTATAACCTACACCGCCGATGATAGTGAGCCAGGCAAAGCCAGGGTTCAATTTTGTCAGCCACCACGACAGGACGTCCACGATCAGGAAGGCAAACGGGAAGGCAATGGCCAGGATTTTTAATGTGCGCGGCACATTCACGGCAAAGCTGAAGATGAAAGCCATGATAAAGAAGATGAAGCAGATACCGAACAAGTGAATATGCGATACGCGTGTCAGGCTCTGGATGCTGGCTCCCTCGTTGACGGCCGTGACTTGCTTGACGCCTTCATAGGTTCTGTAGTCAGGGATGCCGGGAGTGACGCTATGACACATAACACAACGCTCGGCGAATACGCCCTTGAAGTGATTTTCCCATTGATCTTCCGGCGCGCCATCGCGGACCCATTTGATGATGTCCAGGCGAACTTCAGGCGGTGCGAAAGGTTGCATCGAGCCATTGAGTTTGCTTTCGATCTTGCTGCCGCTGCGGTCGCCGTAGTAGCTGTAGACAATATCGTCCTTGGATAATCCCAGCTTGCCATCGGCCATGCCATGCGTGAGCATGATCTGCAGGCCGGCCATACATAGGCCAATGCCGATGACGAGGAGATAGCCGACAAACAGGGTTTTGACGGAGGCGGGTAGATTGGGAAGGTTAAGCCAAGGCAGGCTGACCGATGTATCTTTCATGGGTGTCTCGTCTAGCGTTAAAAATAGAGGCAACGCAAGCATACCTCAAATTGAGGCATTGCACCTATATTTAGTAGGGTTATGTCGGTTCATGCCTTTGCCGTTGCAGCAAAGGTGTATTGAGCGAATTGATGAGGATGGGATTGGTTATTTCTACACCTTGCGTGCTTTGAAAATACAGAAACCTATCCAAAAAGAGGCGACGGCAATGGTCAAAATGATAGTGCTGATGGAGATGATGCCGACCCATGACCCAAATAACACTTTAAGCATGATGGTTTTCCTTCCTGAATTTACAATTGTTTACATTAACCATAATTAGTATATGGATATGATACGCCGTAGTTGAGGAAGCGGTAAAGACCTTTTTTAATTAATGGATAATGCCTCTGAGGAGCATTGAAAATGCTGTATTGTGTAGTTGTCTGATATTAGCAATAATCCATCTATAACAGCAACTTGCACTTTATAGAGTATAAAAATAAGTCAATATGACAGAAATAATAGAAAATTCGACCGAAACGAAGAATGGGGAGCTCGAAACCATCGGGTTCGAGGATGTCAATCTTCAGCCTGGCACAAAGCTGCAGCTGTTGACACACCGCGGCTATGTGCCAGCGCAACATCTTTCCACATTCGTTGGTATGGAAAGCAATGAATATCTGTTGGTCCGTTTGCCTAGGGTGCAAGGGAGTTTCATGACATTTTATGATGGGGAAAAGATCACGATACGTGTATTTTCCGGGATCATGATCAGTAGTTTTGATGCAAGTGTGGTCCAAACCTTCCATCATCCGCTCAACTGCTTGTGCATTACCTTTCCCCATGCTATCCATGTCAAGAAAATTCGTCGGGAAATGCGAATCAAGGTGGATATTGAAGCCCACCTTGTCCTGATTGATGGATCATCTGTACCGGTGCGGCTGACCAATCTCAGCGCAACAGGGTGCCAGCTTGCAGTGGGTCGTGACATTGGCATGGTCGATGACCAGATGGCCTTGAATTTCAAGTTATCTGAAGATATATCGGACATTACACTGACAGCCAAGGTGCGAAATATTGCTGGCGGGGGAGAGCCGGGAGATTTTCTGGTTGGCCTGGAGTTCGTGACCGTGGCCAGCAATATACAATTCAGTATACGTCATTATGTGTATGAACGGCTGGTGGAGAAGCGGCAAAACCTGGTTTGAAGCTTGCATCTGGCAGCGCAGGAGCTCCTGTCAATGCCTGGTTTAAAGTATAGGCAGCGTAATACGCTTATCCAGGCTACGGGTATAATTCTGTGATTCGTGAAAACAGGCAACAGAATGACCGGACTCGTAGAGCATATTGACGCCATCTTGCCGCAGACTCAATGTACCCAGTGTGGCTATGACGGCTGTCGTCCTTATGCGGAAGCGCTGGCTGCTGGCGAGGCTGATATCAACCAGTGTCCGCCTGGCGGCGATTCCGGCATTCGAGCACTGGCCCAATTGCTGGTGCGGCCTTATGTGCCGCTCAATCCTGCCCATGGAACTATTCACCCCAAGATGGTTGCCATCATCGACGAGGCAAGGTGCATAGGGTGCACCCTGTGCATCAAGGCCTGCCCTGTAGATGCTATCCTCGGAGCGCACAAGCAAATGCACACCGTGCTGACGGGTGAATGTACCGGCTGCGAGTTGTGTGTGGCGCCCTGCCCGGTCGATTGCATCGATATGCAACCGCTGGAAAATCAGGATTGGGATTACACCCAGCCCACCAGTCATGCCCGCCGGGCGGCTGATATTGCTCGCGTCCGCTATCAGGCGCGGTTGCAGCGTTTGGAACGTGCTCGTGTTTCCACCAATCCGTTGCCTGAACATCATGAGGCCGGGAGAACCGACTCTCAAAGCAGGGATGCTGTGGCTGCAAGAAAGGCCGCGCTGGCCGCCGCCATGGCGCGCGCACGCTCCAAGCGGACAGATACACCAGGAAACACATGAACGCAGAAAAACGTCAGGAGATATTCCGTCGGCTCAGCATTGCCATTCCTGAACCCACTACGGAATTGGTCCATCACAGTACGTTTGAGCTGCTGATCGCAGTCATTCTCTCTGCTCAGGCTACTGACAAGGGGGTGAATATCGCTACAGCCAGGCTGTTCCCCGTTGCCAATACTCCACAAGCTATTCTTGCCTTAGGTGTGGAGGGGCTGGAAAGCTATATCAAGACCATTGGCCTTTTCCGCAGCAAGGCCAAGAATGTGATTGCCACTTGCAGCATGCTGGTGGAGCAGTATAACGGCGAGGTGCCGAATACGCGTGAAGCGCTGGAGAGCCTGCCAGGAGTGGGCCGCAAGACGGCAAACGTGATCCTGAATACAGCATTTGGTCAGCCCACCATCGCGGTGGATACGCATATTTTCCGGCTGGGCAACCGCATCGGCCTGGCACCTGGCAAAACGCCCCTTGAAGTAGAGCAAAAGCTGATGAAGGTCGTTCCCAAAGAATATTTGCAGGACGCGCACCATTTGCTGATCCTGCACGGGCGTTATACCTGTGTGGCGCGTAAGCCCAAATGCTGGGAGTGCGTGATCAAGGATCTCTGCGAATTCAAGGCCAAGACTATCTTGGGGCCTGCTGCCGTGGGGCAAGGGTGAAGGTCGGGACAGGCTTTGCACAAGGGTGCCAGCCGGTGCCGGAGCTGGCTGCATGGGCAGTCAGCCAGGCCATGGATCGTGCAGGGCTGGACATCGCCAATGGAGTATTGCTGTTTCTGAGCGAGGATTTTGCCCAGAATCCGCAACCGGCATTGCAGGCCGCCGCCGTAGCCGCGAGTACTATGCAGGTCAGTGGTTGTTCCGCACCGGGGATTTTCACGCAGGATGAATGGGTGCTCGATGGTTCTGCCGCAGCAGCGCTGGTGCTGGGAGATGGTGCTGGTATCTCCACAGTGAGAAGTCATGAAGAAAATAGTTTGCTGTTGACCCTGGCAGCGCCGAATGCGCTCAATGCCTCCTGGTTGCAATGGCCGGGGAAACGCTTTGGCTGCGTAGCGGGCGATGCAACCGGACATGGGCAATTTTCGGTATGGACAAATGGCAAGGGAATACCGTCCGGGTATACAGATTTGCTACTGCAAGGCGTGCGGGGCGTTGTGGATGTGGCACATGCCATCAAACCGCTTGGAATGCCACAACAGGTGGGCTATATCGCTGGGTTTGATGTGCTGGAGATATCCGGACAACCTGCGTGGATGAATCTGGTCAATACGTTGGATGACCATGGCGTGTCGCATGACCAGGGCATACCTTATCATCGTCTGGTAGCCATACTGGCGGAAAGCGAAGAAGCATATTGGCAGGAAGAGTATCATCCCGTCCCGCTGGTCAGTGCTGATATGCAGGCACAATCCGTTACCTTGGCAACAAAAATGACATCGGGTACCTGGCTGACCTGGGGGATGCTGGATCGTGATGCGGCGCAGCAGCAACTGGCTGCTACGGTCCAGTCCATCAACGCCAGGCTGCAGGGAAAACCTGCCTTTGGCTTGGTGTTTTCTTGCCTCGCGCGTGGACCGCATTTGTATGACGGGGTAGAGCAGGAAATTTCCCTGTTGAAACGTGACTATCCAGGCCTGCCACTGATCGGGTTCTATGGCAATGGCGAGATTGCACCCATTCATGGCCGGAATGTCCTGTGCCAGCAATCTGTCGTGCTGGGCTTGTTTACTGCTGAAAGTTGAATGATGAATACATCCATGAACCGTTATCCGCGCGTATTGTCCATTGCCGGCTCTGATAGCAGCGGCGGCGCGGGTATACAGGCCGATCTCAAAACCTTTTCTGCCTTGGGATGCTACGGCATGACAGCTATTACCGCTTTGACGGCGCAGAACACGCAAGGCGTGCGCGCGATTCACAGCGTGCCAGCTACCATGCTGCGCGACCAGATCGATGCCGTAGTGGAAGATATCGGCGTGGATGCGGTCAAGATCGGCATGTTGCATTCGCCGGAAGTCGTCATGACAGTGGCGGAAGCGCTGGATGTGCACGGGCTCCTGCAGGTGGTGCTCGACCCTGTCATGGTCGCGGCCAATGGCGCCAAGCTGATTTCCGACGAAGCGATTGATGTGCTGGTGCGCGAACTGTTCCCGCGCGCGCTGGTGGTCACGCCCAACCTGGATGAGGCCGCATTGCTGTTGGGCAGGCCACTAACGGAAACGGACGAACTGGAACGGGCGGCGCAGGAACTGCTCCGGCAGGGCGCCCATGCCGTGCTGCTTAAGGGCGGTCACCTGCCTGGACATGAAGTGCTTGATATTCTGGTGCAAGCCGGTACTGCCGGAGAAGCGGGCGTATTGCACAAGTTACATTCTTCGCGTATCTCTACGCACAACCTGCATGGCACCGGCTGCACCCTGTCGTCGGCGATTGCTGCTTACCTCGCGCTGGGCTTTAGCTTGCCAGAAGCTGTACAGTCTGCCAGAGCCTATGTGCGTTCTGCGCTGGATGCAGGTGCGAACGTCAAGACGGGTACTGGCGTTGGGCCATTGAACCATGGCTTTGCGCCGCAGGCCATGAAAGTGCAGGCAGCCTGATGGCCTTGTTCAATCCCAGTCGCGACGAGGTGCGGCAATTTTTCTTCGATGCCTGGGCCAAGTCCGGACAACAGCAGGCATTGACTGCCCTGGAGAGAATGGCGGTCGATATCATGCAATTGCATCCTGAATACCACCATGTGCTGAATGCGCCAGAGCGCTATCTGGAGCAGTCCTATTTTCCGGAAATGGGCGAAACCAATCCCTTCCTGCATATGAGCCTGCATCTATCCGTCATGGAACAGGTGTCCATCAACCAGCCGCCAGGCATCAACGCGGCTTATCACACCTTGTGGCGCAAGCATGGCAATGAAGTAGAGGCACAACATATCCTGATGGAATGTCTGGCTGAGACTATCTGGCAGGCGCAGCGGCAAGGCGGCGCGCTGGATGCGGAGGCTTATCTGGCCAATATCCAGGCCAGGGCAACGGCTTGATTGCCGGGATGCGGGCAGTGTGAAATATCACCTAACGGGAGATGTGGCCTTTTACCGCATTGGCGCGGGCGCTATAGGTGATTGGACCCGTAGACTCTGCCGACAGCCGCGCGCGTACCCGCATTTGCAGAATCGCGATATCCTCTGCCGCCATCTTTGCCAATGTCTGCCCAACGCTTGGCGCTCCCAGGGCTGTCGTCCAGAAATCGTCAAAACTCTCAAACGTCCGCTGGACGGTGATTTCCCGTGTTTCAATAGTATTCAGGCCGGCATCGGCCCATAAGCTTTGCATGACGCTTATACGCGATGCCTCCGGGCTTGGAGGGGTCGGTACCGCAATGCCAAGCCCGCGTATTTCTGCCTGTAATGCCGCATAGGGAAAACCGCCATCCAGTATATCCCACGCATAAGCGGTAACGCTGCCGCCCGGACAAACTACCCGCCTCATCTCTGCCACGCCTTGGGCGGGATCGGGAACGAAGAATATCACCAGGGGCATGACGGCAATATCGAACATATCATCCGGGTAAGGCAGCGCCATTGCATTCCTTTGCGCAAATTGGGCCGCCTGCAATGCGGGCCGCGCCCTCGCATAGGCAAGCTGCTCTTCAGACGGATCAAGGCCATGCACCGAGGGGTTCACACCGCTCGAAAAGCATCTCGGTAAAGGCGCCATTGCCACAGCCTACGTCCAGCCATCGCTGACCCGGTTCAGGAGCGATCCAGTCAAGAAAGACTTTTCCTGCGAGCTGGCTCCACTTGCCCATATAGCGCTCATAGGCGGTACCGTCGTTAAAGCGGATTTGGCTGGTCGTCATGCCGTATCACATCCTAAGTAATTGGTTTTAGTGAATAGAGTAGAGGCTTGAGCAACGGCGATCCCAATAGGCATCAAATTGCGCTTGTTTGAACTCTTCTACTTCTGACCTGATCTCCGCTGGTTCTATCCATACTGAGTTAAAACGTTCGGATTCCTGATCAAACACCTTGATAAAGCGTGACCATTCCGGCTCACCTGATTGATTGATCTCACCGCAGAGATTCAGGCTATCGTCGAACCTTGTCACGATCAACCCGCGAAATTGAATGTTTTGCCAGCGGGAGCGGGATTGATCTTTAAATATATCCTGCTTTGCATCCTCCTCGAATATTTTCCCATCCGTATAGGAGGCGGCGTGGGCCTGGCTTTGCAAGGCCATCATGCAAACCGACAAGGCAAGGGCAAACAGTTTCATACTTAGTTCCTGCAATGAAATAGGCGTTGATTGTAATGCATTGGCGAGAATGCTTGAGATTGCTGCTTGCCGACAGTATTTATTCGTCGCTTGAACAAGGAGCTGCTGCGCGGCCTGGGTAACGGTATGTTCCACCTATAATCAACATTGTGGGCATGGTTCAGCGCAAGACTATTGGTGATTGCGCCGCTGCGGGCCACGCAGAAATAGAGGGGCTACAGTACTGGAAATTCAAAGTTGTTCCAGTTGTCGACGCAGCGCAGCTACCTCTTCCATCAGATCGACCGCGAGCGCAGCCAGTTGCGGGTCGGCATCGAAACTGTGCTCAAGGTCGGCAATACGGCGGGCGCGCAGCAGGGTGGCGCTGGCAAAGCGCCATTCGGCGGCAGCCTGGCCATGAGCAGGGTGCAATACGCCTGCCTCGACATGGGTAAGCACCCATTCGGGAGCCTGGCGTGCACCGCTCGCCAGTTGCTCCAGCGTCAGCGCGGCATCCTCCAGCAGTTCAGTTAGATCATCTGGCACGAGAGTAGGGGTGTTAGTGGTCATGGGATAGCTCCACAGATTAAGGTTCAGCGAGGCTTGAAGCCAGGGTAGGCGGCAGCCAGGGCGCTCCAGGCGGCCTTCTGTTCATCAGTGACGGCGCCGGGCACGGCGATATCCAGCTCAAGGTACAAATCGCCTGGGGCGCTGGACGAAGGAATGCCGCGCCCCTTCAGGCGTAGCTTGCGCCCGCTGCCGGAGCCGGCAGGCACGTTGACCTCGACCATGGCGCCGTCGGGCGTGGCGATCTGCACGCCGCCGCCCAGCGCAGCTTCCCAAGGCGAGACCCACAGCTTTTGCGTCACGTCGCGGCCTTCGATACGCCAGCGCGTGTCAGGACGGAAATGCACTTCCAGGAACAAATCACCTGCAGCACCGCCGCCGAAGCCGGGGCTGCCTTGGCCCGTCAGCCGGATGAGCTGGCCTTCCTTCACCCCCTTCGGAATCTTGACTTGCAAGGTGCGCTCCTCGGGTACGGGCTGGCCGTGCTCATCCAGCCGCACGCCGCGCAGCGTGATGCCGCGCTCAGCGCCCTTGTAGGCGTCGCTCAGTTCCAGTTCGATACGGGCATGGCGATCTTCGCCGCGTATCTGGGTTGAACCTCGGCCTTGGCGGTGTCCAGCCTGAGCGCGACCGGCGCGGCCAAACAATTGCTCGAAGAAATCGCTGTGCTCGCCAGCTTCGCCGAACTGGCCATGGAAGGCTTGGCGGAAGGCCTCGGCGTTCCCATCGCCGCCAGAGAACTCGAAACCCTCGTTCCAACCCGGTGGCGGCCGCACATCGTCACCCGAGCGGGCGCCCGCCGCCCAGTTCTGCGCACCCACAGTGTCGTAGGCTGCACGCTTCTCAGGGTCGGAGAGTACGGTGTTGGCCTCGTTCACCTCGGCCATGCGCTCGGTGGCATCGGGTTCCTTGCTTACGTCGGGGTGGTATTTGCGGGCCAGCTTGCGGAAGGCTTTCTTGATATCGTCGGCGCTGGCTGATTTGTCCACGCCCAGGATTTGATAGTAGTCCTTGAATTCCATAAATTAAAGTTGCCTCGATGTATTGCGGTGAGTGACTTTCCAGTCTTGGGCTTGTGTGGCCCGTTTACTGTATGGTTGATTCGCTGCAGGTTAGCATACTGGCCGAAGATATGTTTGTCGAGGCTTGGGCGTGGATAATGACGGTCTGATTGTAGTTGTTCTGGCGCCATGCAACTTCTATACGCGTTCCGCGCCAGAGCGGCCCCGAACACTGTCGGACATCCATTGTTTTCTAGCTCCGTTCGGCTGGCGTCTGGCCTGATACAATACATGCAGAGTGCCGTCCGGCCATGATTAATGGTAGGGGAAATTGGTTTGTCCACGAGTCTGACTGTATGGAGGTGTCAATGCAGAATTCATTCAAGATCGGCGACCATGTACGCTGGAATTCCGAAGCAGGTTGGGTCTCGGGGACGATTATCGCCTGCCATACGCAGGACTTTGACTTCAAGGGTTATAGGCATCACGCTTCGCCTGCACAACCCCAATACGAGATCAAAAGTGACAAGACAGATCACATCGCGGCACACAAGGGTAGCGCCCTGCAGCGGATCTGATGGGCGGCGAGTCGGCTGTGACGGAACTGCGGCAGGACCAAGCGGATGGCTGTCCGTTCTTCACCATCGGGCATTCAAACCGTCCGCTGGACGAGTTCCTGGCCTTGTTGCAGCAGTCGGAAATAGCGTGCCTGGTCGACGTGCGCAAGCTTACCCGCTCGCGTGCCAACCCGCAGTTTAACGAAACCAGCCTGTCTGTAGTGTTGGCCCAGGCAGGTGTTGACTATGTGCATCTGGCCGCACTCGGTGGTCTGCGCGGTAAAAGGGACGAGGTGCCCGAAAACCTGAACGCGTACTGGCGCAACGCCAGCTTTCACCGTTACGCAGACTACGCGCTATCTCCCGCATTTCATGCAGGGCTGCAACACCTGTTGGCACTGGGAAAAACGCAACGCTGCGCCATCATGTGTGCAGAAGCCGTGTGGTGGCGCTGTCACCGAAGGCTCGTTGCCGACAATCTGCTTGCTCATGGCCGCGCGGTATTTCATATCATGGGCCTGGAGCGGATCGAGACAGCCACGTTGACACCAGCTGCGATTATTCGTGAGGATAGGACGGTGGTTTACCCTGGCTATTCCCTGTAATAGGCTGCCCGCATACGTGTTTTCTCAGCATTGGAAAAATTTCTAAACTAATTCCAGTCAGAATGTCCCTGAGAAAACCAAGCTTCATAATTACCAGTGAGTCGTGCAGCTCGTTCTATGGCATCTGATATTGGTCAACTGGGATGCTGGAAATTGCTGGTTATCGTAGTCAGGGAAATGAGCTGTTATTTGACTGGCTTACGATGCAAGACGCGCTTGAGCAGTTTTCTCAACCGTTGCGGCGTGTAGGAGGCGAGCACTAGCCCGCCAGCAGCGAGGGCCAGTAGCCAATCGATATTCATGGGGGAAAGGTCACGGCGGCTAGGTTTCATCTGGTTCATGGCGGATTTGACTGCTTCCAGGTTGTCGCCGTTGACATAGTTGACGCCGATTTCCTGGCTGAGCTGGATCATGTATTCCTCGTCCATCACGGAAAGATAGCGGTCGTTTTCGGACAAGGCGGTGCCTTTGTCGCGGGTGCCGATGTTCTGCTGTGATATCTGGGCGACGCCAGGCTGCAGCACGAAGTTTTCTGCTGACCAGTAGCCCAGCATTTTGTTGTTTTCATCATACTTGGGGATAGGGTGTGGCTCCTTGCTGCCAATACCGACCAGCAGCCAATCGCTACCTGCCTGGAAGTTGGTGAGATCGCGAGTATTGAAAGCATGCAAGTGTGGGGCTTCTTCGCCATCGGTCATGAAGATAGCATGTGTGGGTTCCGGCATGGTGCGCAACAGCCGGGCAAGCGAGTCCACGCCTTCGCGCAGGCGACTGTTGCCTGACCATGCCTGGCGCCATTCTATATGGGAGATGGTTTCCTGGATTACGGCATAGTTTCCGCAAACCTCGATTGGGGTATAAAGCGCGGCTACGCTGAGTCCGGCAAAGAACGCCAAGCTGACCCGGCTGCCGCAAGGCATGCTCGCCACCAGATCATGCGCGAGATGCTTGGCGTATTCCAGGCGTGAAATGTCTTCGCCGCGCCAGCTCATGCCCTTGGTGTTCATGCTCTGGCTGATGTCGATGACCAGCATGGTGCTGTAGATATTGCGCGGTACAGGGATAGTGGGCTTGAATGCGGCAATGACCAGCAATAGCAGGGCAATGGCCGGCAACAGGACATCGCGGTGCAGATAAGGCTTGAGTCGGTGTAGCGCAGTCATGTCGTCCCTTTACGGCAACCCGACCGGGATATTGCCCATGATGAGCCCGGGTGCATCAGAATCACCTACACCAGGCGAAGGCTCTGACGGCAACATGCTCAGGATACGGTCCAGATTGTGCCGTGCATCCCAGAAGCTGTGATCCAGCCGCAGGGATTGCTCATAGGCGGTACGGGCCTGTGTCAGCAGGTATACTGCCTCGTCGCGCACGGTAAGGTCGCGGCCGTTGATCTCCAGCCCACGCAGGAAAAAAATGTTGCCAGTGTTATATTGCACGGCGGATTTCTGCGCGTTGCTACCCTGATCCTGCAGTTGGCTGAAGAGTCGTGTCGCTTCCTGGTAGCGTCCGTTGCTTGCTTGCCAGTACGCTACGGCGAACTTGGCTTCGTAGCTGTCCTGGCGCGTGGCTGGTGTCTTGCCGGTGGAGATGGCCTGGTTGAAGGCGCGGATATCCTCAATCTGGTAAGCCTGCCATGCGGCAACCCCGGCGGATGCCAGCGCCAGCAGCGCGAGCGACCAGCTTAGTTTTCTAGCGCTTAGTGCCATGTTCTTACCTCGATGAATTTTGCGAGCAGCAGCAAGGATAGCAACAGCGCTGCAATGGTGTAGCAATAGGGCGCAAAATCCCGCCCCGGGATTTCCTCGCGATAGCGGATGGGTTTCTTCTCCTTGCGGTTGATGTCTTCCATGGCGGCAGCCAGGGATTTCGGGTCTGAGGCTTCATATGCTTGGTAGCCGGTGCGCAAGGTCTTGAAGAAATAATTAAGCTCCAGCGCCAGGGGCAGTGGTTTGTCTTCGGGTGGCACGTATTCGGTATCGAAAATACTGATGGCGCCCGGTTGGCGCAAGACAATCCAGTATAGGGTGACATTCATGCGTTCCAGCCAATCGCGGATTTTCTGTTGTGTATGTGCATCCATGCGGCCGCCGCCATCGGATAGCAGAATGATGGCGCGCGAGCCGGAATCCGGCGTTTTGTCGAATTCAGCGAGCCCGCTCGTCAGGCCGCTGCCGATGTTGGTCTGGAACAATGCAGCCCCACCTGCGGCACGGATGGCGGCCAGCACCGCTTCACGGTTTTCAGTGAGCGGCAGCGCATGCATGGCGGAATTGCTGAAGGTCACCATACCGAACATGTCATTGCTGCGCTCTTTCACAAAATGGGTGATCAGGCGTTCAGCGGCGGCGGCTTTGGATTCACCGGCAATCCCACTGACTTCCGCACCCTCGAAAGGCTCGTCCATGCTGGCGCTGCGGTCGATGACCAGCACCAGTTGAGCGCCCTGGCCGATGCGTTCGATATATTGCGCGTCCGTCGCTGGACCGGCCGCACCCAGCAGCATGAAGCACAGGGCCAGCGCTGCCAGCACTTTCAGCAGGATGCCCAATAGGTCGGACAAGCGGTCGCGCGGTAGCAGGCCCAGCCAGGAGTAGCTACGGCTATGCTGGCGGTCAAGCAGCAATGGAACCAGGCTGAGCGGCAGCAGCAGGAGCAGCCAGAGATGTGCGAAATTCACTTATTTCATCCCTCGCTCGATATCGCGGCAACGGCGGCTAAACTGGCGTAGCCATTGATGGGGCTGTGCCGGGATATTCTGCTCGGTGCTATCGAAAAAGACGGCGCGGGATAACAGGAAAAATTGCCTGATCTCGTCGGCAATAGGCAGGAATGCCGGATTGATATGGATGATTTCTTCAGCGGAAAACACGCTCTGTCCGCAGCTTTGCTTGAATGCCTGATGCAGGTCGTTGATGGCGGCTTGCAGGCCATTGTCATTCGGTGCAGTTTTCTTGATCGTGCGAAAAGCCTTGGCGAACGGGCCGCCCATGCGCGGCAGCCAGGCATGGTTGCCGAAGATATACAGAAGTCCGAGTAGGCTGAACCCGAACACGCCTAGCGTGGCGTACATGGTGTAGCGATGCTGCTGGTCGCTGATGAGCAGAGGGCCGCGCAAGGGACTCATGTCCTTGCTGACAGTGACGGAGCCGTAAACTGCAAGGGGAGAAATGCGGAAATTCCAGCTTGGGATACGGGCTTGGAACAGCTTGCCGTTGCCGGAAAACTTGATGAATTCAGGCGGCAGCGCGGCTGGCTTGGCAACAATGCTGGAAGTGAATACCTGGTAGCTCAAGGTCAATGTATAGATATTCTGGCCGTTGTGATGCGATTCGCTGATCTTGCTGGCATATAGCTCGATGCCTTGAGCCTGGTTCTGGCGGCGTTTCTGGTTGCCAGGAATCGGCAGGGAGGTCGGTAATAACTTGTATTGGTCCGCCACCTTGAGCGTAACGGTGCGCGTGAGGACGTCACCGACGTGATATCCAACATCGCGGGCTGGATTGCGTGCGCTGATCTCGACTGGCGGGTCGTCTTTTTTCTGATCCGCATCTTTCTCGGTGGCCCAGCCCAGGGAGGATGCCAGCATCATGGTCAGAACAACGCATCCTATGAAAAGATGGCGAACAGGCTCTGGGAGTTGCTTGAAGCTGGAAAAGGTCATCATGATCATGCCGTGACAAACTGGTAGAAATACTCGGTCAAGGCGTCCGCATCGAAGCCTTGCTCGATAAAAAATGGGGGCCGGTCATAACGCATGAGCAGCGCATCCAGTGCGGCGCGGCGTTCCGCAAATGCAGACTGGATGCGGGCATGGGTTGATTTTCGCAGCAGCAAGGTGCGTTTTTCGCCGGTTTCGCTGTCCGTCACGTGGGTTAAGCCAAACTCTGGAATGGCGCTGTATTCGGCGGCATCCCACAGCACGATGGGGACGATATGGTGCCGCTGCATGGCAATCAGCGCTTCTTCGAGGGTTTCCAGCGGCATGTGAAAATCCGAAATCAGCAGCACCAACGAGCGTTCGCGCGGCAGATAGTGACTGACTTCCAGGATGCCCTGGCCACCGACATGAGGCGGACGATAATGCTGCAATTCATCGGCCAGCAGATAAGCTGATTGCACGCGGGTGCTGGATGGCACGCGCCAGTCATCGCGAACTTGCTCGTCAAAGCCGATAAAGCCGAAAGGGTCATTGACGCGCGAAGCGGATTGCGCCGCGGAAGCGGTAATTTCCGCGGCAATCCTGAGCTTGTTGGTATGGCCGGAAAAACCCATGGAACCCGACAGGTCGCAGGCGACAAATACAGGCACGGCGCTACGCTGGTTGTAGATGCGCACATAGACCTGCTCCATCGGGTCGCGCAAGGTCAGGCGCAGGTCGATGCGACGCGGATCAGGATAGGAGATCAAGGGCGCATGCCCGACAAAATCCATGCCCAGTCCCCGCTGCGCGCTGGCGTGACGGCCTGCGTGACGGCCGCGTGAGCGCCAGCCGATCTGGTAGCTGAATTCCTTGGCTAGTGCATTCATGAGGTAGCGTTGATGGTGTGCAGGGCCTGGTTGAGCAATTCACGGCCAATCTCGGCGCGGCGCATTTCATAAATCGGGTTGAATACCAGACGGTGCGCAATGGTTTCGTGGAACACGGCATGGATATCCTCGGGCACTACCGCGTCGCGGCCATTGAGCCAAGCATTGACGCGGGCGGCACGCATCATCATGGCAATACCGCGCGGACTGGCGCCTGCCACGATCAGGCGCTTGATGTCGACACCTTCCACCTTGAGGCCAAAATCAACCGGGCTGCGGTTTGCCAGCCAAAGGTCGAGCGCATAGCGACGCAAGGCAGGACTCGCCTGCACGCTGGACTGAATCAGCGCAGCGATCTGGTTGAGGCCGTCAAACTGCAGGATGCCTGGGGCGACTTTATCCACCAGGGCATCAACATCATGGAAGCGGGTATCGAAAATCAACGATTCCATGATCTCCAGATCCGCTGGCACAGTAATCGGGATTTCCATCATGAAACGGTCGCGCGCCGCCGAAGGGATTTCAAAGGTCTCTTCTTTTTCCACCTGATTGCGGTCGGCAAATACCAGCATGTGAGGGAATATATGTTCGCGGTTGAAGGCGGACAAGGTGCGCTCTGCCATCACACGCAAAAGCAGGGAGTGCACCTGCGGGCGGGCGCGGTTGATTTCGTTGAAGAAGAACACGGACAGGTCGGTGCCATGCGAGAGCAGCGGGCCGGGGCTGACGTGCGGACGGCCATCGTCACCTAGATAGGTGTGGTATACCAGGTCGTTCGGCATCAGGTCTATGGTGCCTTCGATACGCTGGTAGCCGCCGCCAATGCCGCGCGTGAAGGCGCGTAACAGGGTAGTCTTGCCCACGCCGACATCGCCTTCCAGCAGCACGTGTCCGCGGGCAAAAATGGCGGTGGTGATCAAGCGTATGGCACGAGATTGGCCGACGACTACCTGATTGACTTCATTTTCAAGTTGCAACGCCTGCGCACGCCAGTCGGCCAGTTGACGGTCACTCATTCATGAATTCCAGTACGAAGTTAGATTGGATGATTTGGGGAATTTTTCCCATATGATAGGTGTTTTAATTCATGGTGTAAACAGATCGGTATAGTGTGCTGCGTGTCATGTACGCCTATGGATAAGGATGATATTGAGGCGAGCCTGGCACAGATAAGATGCGATTTTATGAGGATATTTATTAATACTTTCTCTGGATAGGGCTTTTGTAAAACAGGATTTCAGGCGAAAATAACAATATTGGTCAATTTAGAATAAATAAATGCAAAAACAGAATAGTTTCACCTTTGAAGAGCTGCTTTCCTGTGGACGTGGCGAAATGTTTGGCGAGGGCAATGCGCAATTACCGTTGCCGCCTATGTTGATGTTCGATCGCATCGTATCCATCACCGAGGAAGGTGGCAGGTATGGTAACGGGCAGATTATTGCGGAGCTGGATGTCAGGCCGGATCTCTGGTTCTTCAACTGCCATTTTGAAGGTGACCCTGTGATGCCAGGTTGTCTGGGCCTGGACGCCATGTGGCAATTGGTGGGTTTCTATCTGGGCTGGATGGGTGGCAAGGGCCGTGGTCGCGCGCTGGGCGCTGGTGAGGTGAAGTTCACTGGCCAGGTATTGCCTACTGGTAAAATGATTACGTACCGTATTGACCTCAAGCGCGTGATTATGCGCAAACTGGTGATGGGGATTGCCGATGCCCACATGGAAATCGATGGTCGCGAGATTTATGCCGCCAACGATTTGCGCGTGGGTCTGTTTACGCGTACCGACAATTTCTAGCAGGATGATCCTGCCAGAATAGTATTTCTGGTATTAATGAATTTAGTGTGGGAGAACACGCAATGCGCCGTGTCGTCGTCACTGGGATGGGCGTGGTGTCCAGTCTCGGTAACAACAAATCTGAAGTTCTGGATAGCCTGAAGACAGGCCGGTCCGGCATTCGTTTCCAGCAGGAATATGTGGATCAGGGGCTGCGCTCCCATGTGGCCGGGTCTATCGAAAACCTGGACCTGGAAGCCCTGATCGACCGTAAGTTGTTGCGTTTCATGGGCAAGGGTCACGCTTATGCCTGGCTGGCAATGCAGGAAGCGATCGCTGATGCCAAGCTGCCGCCCGAGCTGGTTTCCAATGTGCGCACCGGCCTGATCGTGGGCCAGGGCGGCGCATCGCATGAAAACATTCTTTCCGGTATCGATACCTTGCGCGCAAAAGGCGTGCGCCGTGTCGGGCCTTATATGGTGACCAAGGCCATGGCGAGCGGTGTTTCCGCCTGCCTCGCCACTGGCGCGCAGATCAAGGGAATTAATTACGGCATCAGTTCCGCCTGCGCGACTAGCGCGCACTGTATCGGCGCCGCCGTGGAGCAGATCCAGCTCGGCAAGCAGGATATCGTGTTTGCGGGCGGCGGTGAGGAAGAGCACTGGACACTGTCCTTCATGTTCGATGCGATGGGTGCATTGTCCAGCAAATACAACGAGACCCCGGAAAAAGCTTCGCGCACCTATGACGTGGATCGCGACGGCTTCGTTATTTCCGGCGGCGGCGGCATCCTCGTTGTGGAGGAGTACGAGCACGCCAAGGCGCGTGGCGCGAAAATCTATGCAGAAATCGTTGGTTATGGCGCGACCTCCGACGGCTATGACATGGTGGCCCCGAGCGGCGAGGGCGCGGAGCGCTGCATGCGCCTGGCGCTGGAGGGAGTGGAAGGGCCGGTGGATTACATCAATACACATGGCACCAGCACTCCGGTCGGCGATGTGAAGGAGCTGGAAGCCATCCGTGCCGTGTTCGGCGGCAGCGATGTGGCGATTGCCTCCACCAAATCTCTCTCCGGTCATGCGCTTGGCGCCGCGGGTGTCAATGAAGCGATTTATACCTTGCTGATGATGGAAAACAATTTCATCGCCGCTTCCGCCAATATTGCAAACCTTGATCCGGCAGCGGAGGGGCTCAACATCGTGCGCGAGCGTATCGACAATGCCAAGATCCAGACTGCGGTTTCCAACAGCTTTGGCTTTGGCGGCACCAATGCTACCCTGACCTTTTCACGAAGGCATCTTGTCTGACGAACGATTCGACGGGGCCAATGGCCCCGTTGTCGTATGGATGTACGAAAAATAAGGAAAGTCAGCCCATGGCAGCGGAAATGAAGCGCTACGAAAAACTGGTGCATGATATTGCGGCTGCCATACGTTCCGGTGTGTTGGCTTCGGGAGAGAAATTACCCTCCGTGCGCCAGGCATGCCAGGATTACAAGCTCAGCCCGGCAACGATATTCAGGGCCTATTACGAGCTGGAGAACATGGGCCTGATTCGTGCCCAGCCCAAATCCGGCTATTACGTCAGCAACCATGCTGTTAAGCAGCTGGCGTCCACGAACGTGCCTGCTCACGAGCCGGAAAGTACAGCTGTCAGCATTTCTGACTTGGTTTTTTCTATCCTCGGCGCTATCAAGGATCCTGGTACCGTATCCCTGGGTTCTGCTTTTCCCTGGCCTGCGCTGTTTCCTCTTGAACGACTGTCGCGTTCAATGGCGCATGCCACGCGGGGGATGGGCGCTGCCGAAATTGTTGAATCCCTGCCGCCGGGCAACCATGGGCTGCGCAGGCAGATAGCACGGCGCTATCTCATGTGCGGCATAGAGGCGGATGTGGATAGCATTGTTATCACCAACGGCGCATCCGAGGCGCTCAATCTATGTCTTGAGGCCATGACCAAGCCAGGAGACCTGGTGGCGATAGAATCCCCGGCTTTTTACGGCTGTTTGCAGGCGCTGGAACGCTTGCAGCTCAAGGCGGTGGAAATCCCGGTGGACCCTGTGCAGGGGCTGGATCTGGATTGTTTGCAGCAAATGCTGGAGCAGCGGCCCATCAAGGCTTGTTGGTGCATGACCAGCTTCCAGAATCCGATGGGCGTGACCATGACGGCAGAAAGAAAGCAGGCGCTGGTAGCATTATTGACCCGCCACCAGGTGCCGCTGATCGAGGATGATGTCTATGCCGAATTGTATTTTGGCATGCAGGAGCACCGGCCTGCCAAGGCCTATGATGATGAAGGCTATGTCATGCATTGCGGCTCATTCTCCAAGAGCCTGGCTCCTGGTTACCGCATCGGCTGGGTATTGCTGCCCCAGCGCTTCAAGCGCGAAGTGGAGCGGCTCAAGGTGATTACCTCGCTGTCGACCAGCACCATTGCCCAGGCAGCCATCGCCGATTTTCTGCAACATGGGGGCTATGACAGGCACTTGCGTAAACTGCGCGTTCGGTTCGAGATGCAGCAACACCAATATCTGCACTTGATTGCGCGATACTTTCCTGCCGATACACAAGTTACCCGTCCTCATGGCGGATATTTTCTCTGGGTGGCGTTGCCTGATCATGTGGATACCCTGCAATTATTCCATCAGGCGCTGCAACAGGGCGTCAGCATTGCGCCCGGCCCGATTTTCTCCGCGCGGCACAAATACCGTCATTGCATGCGTATCAATTACAGTCAGCCGGTGGATGCGGATGTCGAGCAGGCATTCAGGACATTAGGCAGCTTGATCAGCGCCATGTAACCCTGAATGAGGAAGAAGTGCCGCGCAACCACGTGCTGCGCGGCGCGAGTGGTGTGGCTGATTATTCCTTGATGGTGACGGATTCGATCACGATATTCTGGAAGGGCGCATCGCCGCCATCGGTCGGCATTAGGGCAATGCGCTGCACCACATCCATGCCCTTGATCACGCGGCCAAATACCGTATAGCCCCATCCGGTGTTGGAGCGCTCGCTGAAATTCAATGAGGCATTGTTGTTCACATTGATGAAAAACTGGTCGGATGCCGAATGCGGGTCGCTGGTGCGCGCCATGGCAATGGTGCCGGTTGCATTGGTGAGGCCGTTATCGGCTTCATTCCTGATCGGTTCGTGGGTAGGCTTGGGCTCGAAGTTGCTGTCCAGGCCGCCGCCCTGGATCATGAACCCGGCAATGACGCGGTGGAAAATCGTTCCGGCATAATGTCCTTCCTTGGCATAGCGGATGAAATTGGCCACGGTATTCGGCGCTTTCTCGCTATTGAGGTCAACCACGATCAAGCCCTGGCTGGTCTGGATTTCCGCTGTGGGCTGCGCCATGGCGGATGAAGTGGCTGCAATCAACAACAGTGCGGTCAGGCGCAAGTATTTCGACAACATAAATTATTCCTTAATGACAGGTTGAAGCCGAGGATAACGGCGCAAACAGGTGCGCCAGTCCTTCCAGGCCGACATGGTTGAGCGCATAGCTGGCCTGCTGCTGCACGACCGGCTTGGCATGGTAGGCCACGCCGCAGCCCGCCGCCGACATCATCTTGAGATCGTTCGCGCCATCGCCGATGGCGACGACCTGATCCTGTCGCAGACCCAGCTCCTGGCGGAATCGTTCCAGATAATCGGCCTTGGCCTGCGCATCGATGATATTTCCCAGCAGGCGGCCTGTCAGCCTGCCATCGACAATCTCAAGCGAATTGGCTTTCGCCACATCCAACCCCAGCATGGCCTTGACCCTTTCGGCAAAGAAATCGAAGCCGCCGGACACCAGCATGGTCTTGATATTGTGCTGCTTGCAGGCGGCAATCCATTCCTGAGCGCCCGGCGAAAGCTGCAGGCGCTCGTCGATCACGCGCTGCAGGGTGGAAGCCTCCAGCCCTTGCAGCAGCGCTACGCGGCGGCGCAAGCTCTCGGCAAACTCGATCTCCCCGCGCATCGCGCTTTCCGTAATCGCAGCTACCTGCGGCTTCAGGCCCTGCATATCCGCAATCTCGTCTATGCACTCGATGGTAATCAGCGTCGAATCCATGTCCATTACCGCCAGCCCGAGATGGTTCAGGTTGTGCTGGTCATGTACCAGGGCGACATCGATCTGCTGCTCCTGGCAAAACGCGCGCAGCTCCAGTGAAATCTCCTGCTGGTTCGGCAACAGATAGGCTTGCTCGCCGACCTGGATGAACTGCTGCTGTTGGGCGCTGGCGAGCTGGTGGATGTGGGTGAGTTGTTGTAGGCGGATGGCAGAGCCCTGGATGACGAGACGCATGTGCAAATACTGTTGAGTATGGATTGAAAAATGCTGCTTATTATACATGCACCTTACATCCATGTTCCCGGTAAGTGCAGCTTGTCCAAGCTGGCGCAATAGCAGGAATTGCGCGAAAATACGCAGCTAATCTTTTAAATCTATCAAAAAAGTACACACATGAATTTGCATGAGTATCAGGCCAAGGCCTTGTTACAGCGTTATGGCGTGGCTGTACCGCGCAGCCAGGTGGCGCAAACGGCACAGGCGGCGATAGAGGCCGCGCGCGCGCTGGAAGGAGAAGCCTGGGTGGTGAAGGCCCAGGTGCATGCGGGCGGGCGCGGCAAGGCGGGCGGCGTCAAGCTGGTACGTAGCCTGGACGAGATCCAGGATGTGGCGGTGAGCCTGCTGGGCAAGCGCCTGGTGACTTACCAGAACGCGCCGGACGGCCAGCCCGTGGAAAAGGTGCTGGTGGAGGAAACCCTGCCGATCGCGCGCGAGCTGTATGTGTCCATGCTGGTGGACCGCTCGCTGGAGCGTGTAGTGCTGGTCGCTTCTGCAGCGGGCGGCATGGAGATCGAGGAGATCGCCAAGGTCAGCCCGGAGAAAATTCTGCAGGAAGTCTGCGACCCGCTCAACGGCCTGGTGGATTACCAGGCGCGTAACATTGCTTTCGCGCTGGGGCTGGTGGGCGACCAGATCGCGGCGTTCACGCGGCTTGCCAAGGGGTTATATCGCTTGTTCAAGGAAAACGACTTGGCATTGCTGGAGATCAACCCGTTGATCGTCACTGCGGAAGGCGCGTTGGTTGCACTGGATTGCAAGATGAGCGTGGACGACAACGCGCTTTACCGCCGCCGCGAGCTCGCGGAGCAGCGCGACTGGAGCCAGGACGACGCGAAGGAGGCCGAGGCGCATAATGCGGGCCTCAATTACATTGCGCTCAACGGCAATATCGGCTGCATGGTGAACGGCGCCGGGCTGGCGATGGCGACCATGGACCTGATCAAGCTGCATGGCGGCGCGCCCGCCAATTTCCTCGACGTCGGCGGCGGCGCGACTGCTACGACGGTCGCACGCGCGTTCAAGATCATTCTTGCCGACCCCAACGTCAAGGCCATTCTCGTCAATATCTTCGGCGGCATCATGCGTTGCGACATCATTGCCGAGGGCATCATCACTGCCGTGAAGGAAGTGGGCATCCAGATTCCCGTGGTGGTGCGGCTGGAAGGCACCAATGTCGAGCTTGGCCGCAAGATGCTGAGCGAAAGCGGATTATCGATTATCTCTGCTGCCGGGCTCACCGATGCCGCGCAGCAAGCAGTAGCGGCAGTAAAGGCGTAAACGATGGCAATACTGGTCAACAAGAATACCAAGGTGCTGTGCCAGGGCTTTACCGGCAAGCAGGGCACATTCCATTCCGAACAGGCGCTGGCCTATGGCACCCAGATGGTGGGCGGCGTCACGCCGGGCAAGGGTGGCCAACGCCATCTCGACCTGCCTGTGTTCAATACCATGCGGGCCGCGGTGGCTGAAACCGGTGCGAACGCCTCGGTGATCTACGTGCCGCCCGCGTTTGCGGCAGATTCCATCCTTGAGGCATGTGATGCGGGTATCGAACTGATCGTCTGCATCACCGAGGGCATCCCGGTGCTGGACATGCTCAACGTCAAGGCCGCGCTCAATGCCAACGGCGCACGGCTGGTCGGTCCCAACTGTCCCGGGATTATCACGCCGGACGAGTGCAAGATCGGCATCATGCCCGGCAGCATCCACCTGCGCGGCAAGGTGGGCATCGTTTCCCGCTCCGGCACGCTGACTTATGAGGCGGTGCATCAGACCACGGCGCTGGGCTTGGGACAATCTACCTGTGTCGGCATAGGCGGCGACCCGATCCGCGGCATGAACTTCATCGATTGCCTGGAGTTGTTCCAGGCCGATCCCGAAACTGAGGCCATCATCATGGTCGGTGAAATCGGCGGCAGTGATGAGGAAGCCGCTGCGGAATATATCAAGCAGCACGTGACCAAGCCTGTCGCGGGCTACATCGCCGGACAGACTGCTCCGGCCGGCAAGCGCATGGGACATGCGGGTGCGATTATCTCCGGCGGCAGCGGCAAGGCGGAAGAGAAGATCAAGGCGCTGGAGCAGGCTGGCGTTGTTGTTGCCAGTTCTCCGGCTGGTTTGGGCGAAGCAGTGCAGGCCGCGATTGAGGCCAAACAGTAAATATTCAGTGAAATCATTCAAACTCATGGAAATTTCTATGTTGCGTCGCTTGACTGCTGCCATGCTGTGCAGCGTATTGCTCGGGGCGTTGGCTGCGCCCGCATTGGCACAAGACCAGGTGCCTTACCTTCTGACGGTGTCCTCCAAGGGCGACCTGGCGACGGTCAGGTCGCTCCTGAATAGTGGTGTGAACCCAAATACCCGCGATGCAGATGGCATTACCGCCCTGATGTATGCCGCGCGCAAGGATAAGGCCGATGTTGCCCGCGCCTTGCTGGAGAAGGGCGCGGATGTGAATGCCAAGGATGCGGGCGGCTGGACGGCGTTGATGTTTGCCGCCAAGAAGAATTTTGTCGCCACCGCCAAGGTGCTGCTGGAGCATGGCGCCGATGCTAAGGTGCGTGATGAGTCCGGCTGGAGCGCGCTGGGCATGGCAGCAACCTCGGGCTATAGCGAGATGGTCGGCTTGCTGGTGCAGCATGGGATTGACCCCAGCAGCAAGAGCGATGACGGCAAGAGCATCCTGATGTATGCAGCCCGCAACGGTGACCTGGAAACCATTACCACCTTGTTGGCGCAAGGTGCCGATATTTCCGCGCGTGATCGTTTCGGCTTGACTGCGCTGATGTATGCCGCGCGGGAAGGCAATGTTGAAGCCACAACCTTGTTGCTAGACAAGGGCGCCAAGGTGGATGCGCAGGACAAGACCAAATGGACCGCACTGTCCTGGGCCGTCAAAAAATCGCAGACAGCCTCTGCCAAGGTACTGATCGAGAAGGGTGCCAACGTCAACCATAAGGATTCCGAGGGCACGCCCGTGCTGCAATACGCAGTGAGCGAAGGCAATGTCGAACTGGTGCAGCTGCTGCTGGCCAGCGGTGCAGATGTGAAAGCTCGCGACCAATATGGCTTGACTGCGCTGGTGTATGCCTTGAAGGGCAAGAAGCCCGAGATTGTGCAGCTGATCAAGGACGCGGGCGGAAGCTACTAACTGTCGCCACAATATGAACAATCTTTCCTTGCGAAGCCCGGGCGTGAAATGAAGATCGCGATTGCCCAGATCAACGTCACGGCTGGCGACCTGGAGGGCAACGCTGCTCGCATCATTGAACAGGCAAAGCGTGCCGAGGCAGCTGGAGCGAGCTTGCTGCTGTGCCCAGAGCTGGCATTGTGTGGCTATTCTCCCGAGGATCTCTTGCTGCGTGATGATTTCCTCCTTGCCTGCGAGCAAGCGTTGCAGTCGCTGGCACTGGCATTGCCGCCCGCGCTGACAGTTGTGGTCGGCTATCCCCGCCAATATCTTGGCAAACACTATAACGCTGCCGCTGTGCTGGAAGCCGGGGAAATCCGTCATATCTATCACAAGGCATTGCTGCCGAACGACAGCGTATTCGATGAAGTGCGCTATTTCAACAAAGGCAGTGAGCCTTTGGTCATTGATCATCAGGGTCATAAGCTGGGCATCCTGATCTGCGCTGATGTCTGGATGCCAGGGCCTGCCCGCCGTGCAAAGGAGGCTGGTGCTGAGTTGCTGCTGGTGCTGAATGCTTCGCCCTATCACATCAACAAGCAACAGGAGCGCCATGAAGTGGCGCGCAGCCGTGCCACGGAAACCGGTTTGCCTGTGATCTATGCCAATCTGGTAGGCGGACAGGACGAGCTGGTGTTTGATGGCGCTTCCTTTGTCATGAGCGACGAAGGAGCCTTGACCCAGCAATTGCCGTCTTTTGAAGAGGCGTTGGGGATCGTCAATGTCAGCGACACCGGGCCGGAGCCTGCTGAAATCGTGCTGGTGCCTGAGCTGGAGCCCGCCGTTTACGCAGCACTGACCCTGGGCCTGCGGGATTATGTATTGAAAAATAATTTTCCCGGCGTGCTGCTGGGCTTGTCGGGCGGTATGGATTCTGCGCTGACATTGGCCATTGCAGTGGATGCGCTGAGTGCAGACAAGGTACAGGCGGTGATGATGCCTTCTGAATTCACTGCCTCCATTAGCTTGGAGGATGCGCGCACCATGGCGCAAGGGCTCAATGTCCGCTACAGCGAGATCGCGATAGCGCCCATATTTGAGACTTTCTGCGTTGCTTTGTCCGAAGAATTTTCCGGAAAACCGTTTGATACGGCGGAAGAGAACCTGCAGGCCCGTATCCGCGGCACTTTGTTGATGGCAATCTCCAACAAGTTCGGCAACATGGTGGTGACGACAGGCAACAAGAGTGAGACCGCTGTTGGTTATTCGACCTTGTACGGCGACATGGCCGGCGGTTTTGCCCTGCTCAAGGATGTGTCCAAAACCTTGGTCTACCAGCTTGCCCGGTATCGCAACCAGATCAAACCGGTCATTCCCGAACGCATCATCCTGCGGCCTCCCTCGGCAGAGCTGCGTCATGGGCAGACAGACCAGGACAGCTTGCCGGATTATGCGGTGCTGGATGCCATCATGGAGGCTTATGTCGAGCATGATGACAGCCGGAAAGACATCATTGCCCAAGGTTACCGGGAGCAGGATGTTGCCCGCGTTACGCAGTTGATCGACCGGAATGAATACAAGCGGAGCCAGGCGCCGGTTGGCGTCAGGGTGACAAAGCGCGCGTTTGGCAAGGACAGGCGCTATCCCTTGACTAATAAGTTTCTATTCAAGGGATAGTCCTGGAATGGAAATCAAACAATTTTAAAGAGAAGGAACGCGAGATGAAGAAAATCGAAGCAGTCATCAAACCATTCAAACTTGATGAAGTGCGTGAGGCCTTGTCCGAGCTTGGCGCGAACGGCCTGACCGTGACCGAGGTGAAGGGTTTTGGCCGCCAGAAGGGGCATACCGAACTTTATCGCGGCGCAGAATATGTAGTGGATTTTCTGCCCAAGATCAAGGTGGAGCTGGTGGTCAGTGATGACATGGTGGATTCAGCAGTGGAATCCATTATCAAAGCTGCGCGTACCGGCAAGATCGGCGACGGCAAGATTTTCATCACGCCTGTTGAGCAAATTATCCGCATCCGTACAGGCGAAACTGACGAATCCGCTATCTAGTCGGGGCTGGCGTTGGCGAGTGGTGTTGCCCTCAATAGGGCGGGCTGCGTCGTACCTTCTCTTGCAGGATAGGATTGTGACTGCAGTTTTGTTCAATTTGACCAATAAGTTGCATAAAGGTAAAAAATGATCAAGATCAACCAGATGCTGCATACCGGGATTATCGTGGCGGATATTGCGCGGTCCCGTGCCTTTTATGAAGGACTGCTGGGACTGGTGCCAAGCAACAAGCGCCCACCGCTGAACTTTGAAGGGATTTGGTATGACATTGGCATCAATCAACTGCACCTGATGGTGGTGCCCAATCCCTATGCGGAAGCCGAGCTGCCTGCCCATGGCGGACGTGACTATCATGTGGCTTTTGCCGTGGATGACGTGATGCAGATCAAACAAGCCTTTGACGAGGCTGGCGTGCCTTACACCATGAGCATGTCTGGCCGCGCGGCCTTGTTCTGCCGTGACCCTGATGGTAATGCGCTGGAGTTTTCCTCAGTAAAAATGGACTGAACTCAGTGAAGATAGACTGAGCGATGCCAAAAGCACGAAGATCTCCTTAGTTTCCTAACGCTCAGCTTAACCGGCCGGCTTTGGAGCGCCAGCGGAAAAGCCGGTCCGAGTTTAAGCTGTTGTTAGCCGGCGGTCGATCTCCAACACCGCATCATAGAGATCCACCATGTTGTAAGACTCGCCATGAAACTTGAATGTGTTGCCGTCGAGCGCCCGGAGAAAGGCTTTCTCAGGAAATCCCTTCGCACCAGTTACGATGTTCATGTCGAAGAAAGCGTGACCTTCGAAATCACGCACCCACCGATCCAGCCGTTCATCAAAGTGCTCAAGATGGTTTCTCAACCGCCGGAACGGCTTGAGGTCGATATCTGACAAGTCTATGTGACCTGTTAAAATCGTGTGTCGTTCGCTTCCTGGTTTGGTGTCGAGGATGCGGTCAATGTTCGTTGCATGCACGAGAAAATGGTGGAGATGAAAGAAGACGTCGAACACTAAGGACTCTTTCTCAGCTTCGCGGAACGCAAGATAGGTTCTCTTTGCGAACTCTGCCTGTATCTTAGCTTCTTGCAGGTAGATATCCCACTTGTCCACGAACGTTTCTCCTTCCGGCTAACGTTTGAAATAAGGGGCGCCGAGCCGCAGGCGAGGGGAGCCAAAAGCTTGCTTTTGGCCGTCCCTGCTTGATTGAAGGGTTAGGCACATTTTGTTTCTAGCTTTGGTGGATTTTTTAACGCATTTTTAATAACTTCTGCAACTGAATCTTTTGTGATGTTGCGTTTCACACAGTATTTTGAATTTAACCAATCTTCGAGAAGTTTTGCACCTTTGCTTGAATTGCATGACATGCAGCATAAGGCAATATTTTCCCGTGTGATTATTCTTTCATCGTTGACTATGTGTTCCCAAGATTCCTTTGATTTTCTTGTGCCACAAATCCCGAACTTGACACCGCAATAAACGCAATTTTTATCTCTAGAAATTATTTCATTTTCTAGGGCTTGAGGAATGTTCCATCTATTCATGTTGATTCCATGCAGTGTCGAGAAGGTGCCTAACGTTTGAGCTCAGGCCGCGGCCCGTCAGGGCCGTCGTGCCTGCAGCGAATTGTTATGCGTCTCCCGCACCCTCCCATAGTTGCTCGATTTCTATGAGTGTGCAGCCAAGCTCATCGCTTGCAGCTTTAAGGCCTTTGATTATCTGCAGATACTTGGCATGAGTGGAGATGTCTTTGATTTTGGTGACTATATGAGAGTCAGCCAAAATCTTGTTCTTGTTCTTAAATTTGCGGCCCACACCGCTCCACAGACCTGAATCAATTGGCGGGTGAAGAACGCTTCTAATACCCTCCCTGCCACCCTCACCCACATAACAATATGTCTTCAGGTAAACGTTGATGATTTTCGCGGCCCAACCATACTGATCTTTAAGTTTCGGGGTGGCCGACACCAACTTATCAAGCGCGCCCTTGTGCCACTGCTCGAACGATTCCTTCGTGATTGGCCCTTTTGTCGTGTCGAGAATCGGACTGAAATCTATCTGAGCAATGAGTGGATATATATCTTCCCGACTTTTTAAAGGCGCTCCTGATCGTAGTGCGGACAAGGCTGTCCATCCCGAGTACGTTGCGAGAATTGCTCTTCTTTCAGGTGTCATACATTTGTCTCCTAGACGCATAACGCAGAGCTAAGGGGCAGACACAAGCGGCGCATAAAATGCGAAGCATGCGCCGATTGGGGCTGTCCGTGACGAAGCGCAGCGAGGAACGAACCTTGAGCGACTTGTTAGGCGGCATTGCTAGAGTAACTCTATGCCAAAGCGACGAACAATTACCGCAAACAAAGCAAAGCTGCAAACCGTGATAAACACACACGCTAACAAACTAGGCCAAAAACCGTAGCGCGGTAACATTATTGGAAACACAAGAAACATAGGAAGCGTTGGAACAACATACCAAAATGTATACCACGCATGATTGGCAATTTTGGATGTTGGTTGGTTTTCAACGTATAACCAAATTAGCGTGAGAATTGTAACCAGTGGCAGCGCCGCCACTAAACCGCCTAATTTGTCACTGCGCTTTGCCAATTCAGATACAAGCACAACAACTGCGGCTGTAATGAAATACTTGGTAAAGAGCCACGACATGGTTTCTCTCCTTGACGCCTAACTAGTAGTAGACACCCTAAAAATACACAAGAAATGCACCTTTTGGGTGTATAAACTGGTTATTGTTTTGTAAGTAATTGTTTTCATTATTTTTAAATATTAAAACACACCCTAATTTTTCACATAATGACACCACAGAAAAAGCGTCCAGGTTGTTGGAGATGGTGCGTGATAAGTTGCGACTCAAACATGATAGTTTACGTACAGAGCAGGTTGATGTCGATTGGATTAAACGCTATACCTTTTCATGGTATGTGTCATCCGCAAGACATGGCGAGGCAAGCGTAGGGCGTACTCGCTTGTAGTGCGCCGCATGTAAGAACATAACAATACGGCGTAATGCTCGTTGCGAGGAAACTGCCGAGCAGTCAGGTACTCGGCGTCTTCCTTGATTGTCAGGATTGCGCTTTCGCTGATGTTGTTGGGCATGGGCCGATCGACTTGTGGCAAAAGACGAGAGGATAGTACAAAACTATCATACTGGCGACTGGTCGAGGTTGGTTCAGATGGGCGTGGCGAACCCCGACTGGCCGGGGCTAATGCCGCTGCTTTTGCTGATCTCGGCTCCACAGCATGCAGGCGGCGATCAGCACGATCGTGATTGCCTGGGCGGTCAGGGTTTGCACGCTGGGATGGATGCCCAGCAGTGGTACGCTGATGAAGTTGATGCGGTCAGCGTCGACCACGCCGGCTTCCTGCAAGGCCTTGATGCCATTGCCGGCAAAAATCACGGCCAGCAATGCAAGCAGGGCGGCAGTGGAGGAAAAGAATTTGCCCAGCGGCAGGCGCATGCCGTATTTCAGGATTACCCAGGCGATGATGGCGAGCAGGATGGCGGCTGCGATGATGCCGCCAATAACCGCACCCTGGCCTTCTTCGCCTGCTTGTACCCATAGCGCCTGGTAGAACAGGACGACTTCGAACAGCTCACGATAGACCGCCAGGAAGGAAACCCCGGCAATCGCCCACCAGGTGCGTTTGTTGAGGGCGGCAGTGACATGGGTATTGATGAATTGCTGCCAGGCCTGCGCATGGGATTTGCTGTGCAGCCAGTAGCCGATATAGAGCAGCATGCCGGCGGCAATCAGCGCAGTAATGCCTTCCGTCATTTCACGGCTGGTGCCAGAAATGGTGAGCATGTAGCTTGCCACGAACCAGGTAGCGCAGCCCAGGATGACAGCGAAAATCCAGCCCAGGTGGAAATAGGGCAGGGCATCGCGGCGGCCGGTCTTGCTGATGAAAGCGCTCAGCGCAGCCAGGATCAGGATGGCTTCCAGCCCTTCGCGCAGCAGGATCAGGAGGGAGCTGACAAAGGCTGTGGTGCCGGTGAGGCTGCTGGTGCCCAGTTTGTCGTCGGCTTCATCCAGAAGGTGGTTGATTTGCCCGATATGGGCGGCGATATCTTCAGTGCTGACCTTGTTGGCGATCGCCGTGCGCAAGTCCATCATGTGGCGCTCGATATTGAGGCGCAGGGGTTTGTCGATATTATCCAGGCCGTTCTCGATCAGCTCGAAGCCTTCGAGGTAGGCACTGATGGCATGCTGGCGCGCATTGCCGTAATCCCCAGCGCGATAGGCATCCAATGTGGCTGCCAGGCGGTTGCGGGTGATATTGAGCGGGTTGCCCGCCAGTAACTGCAAGGCGTCAGGGTGAGCGGTGAGATAGGCATGCACGTTGGCGAGGCCAGCCTGTTCAAGCTCGGCTGGTGTTTGCATCACCAGCTTTTTTATGGAGCCCAGCGCGGTTTTGCCTTGTCCTGCTTGCCATGCCTGCGCGCCTGCGGTCTTTTGTTCATCGGTCAGGCGCAATGCGGATAGATAGAATGCTAGGTTCCAGCGATCAGCTTCTGACAGTTGCGTATAGGGCTGCATGGCTGTGCCGTTCACCCCCAGGGTGATGGTGTTGTACAGGCCATAAATGCTGCGCATGCGCATGCGGTCCTGGCTGTGGAAATTGCTCGGTTCCGGCTCCAAACCCTGTGCCAGCGGGCCATCGCCACGCCCGGTGGTGCCGTGGCAGGCGGCGCAGGTCTCGCCAAACAATTGCGCGCCCCGGTTGAGGTCTGGCACATCTTTGGGAGCGACTGTCACCTTGTAAGCCTGGATAACGGCCAGGCGCAGGGTATTGGCAGTCGTCGAAACGGTTTCGCCCTCGGTTTTCGCTAATATCTGCTCGCGCAATTGCGCAGCTTGTTTCAACAATTCTGCCTGCTGGGCAACGGCGGGCAATTCCCCGATCAGGTTGGCGGACTGGGTAGCGAACTCAAGTTGTTCTTCGTATTCGTCAGGGTTGAGCACTTCGCCGTTTTGCACAAATTCAGGGTAATCCACGCTGACGTAATCCAGCATGTGTATCGCAGTCTGGGCTTTTTCTTCATTGGTGACGGCGAAGGCGGAATGGAGGCCGGCCAGCCAGATAAGGCTCCCCAGTGCGAATGCGCGAAGTGAGGGGAGAGGCAGGGCGATAGACATGATGGGATTACCTATACATGGTGAATACAAATGCGATTTATTATTTTATCAATTTATCGAGAGCCAGGCCCGGCGTAATTGATCCTGTTCCGGCTTACGTTTTTCACTGAGGGCAAGCGAGACGTTCGCGAGACCATGCGGGCGTGGCTTGATGCTGGCCGTCATGAGTTCATCGCGCCGGAAGAAATGCAGGTGCAGGCGCTGATTTCCCCGCTTGAGCTGCTGTTTAATGCTCTTGATGCTGGCCTTGAGGTTGTTATGAGCGATCAATACATCGCCTGCTGCCAATCCTGCTTCTTCAGCGGCGCTGCCGGTGTAGACGTGGCTGATGCGGGTGTCATCATTGGCGAATTGCAGGCCCAGCCACTCACGCGACAGGTCGACATCGCCGATTGGCGGCGAGTCGAAGCTGATGCCGAATTTGGACAACAGCTTTTCCAACGGCGGGTCTTCGCAACCTTGCACGCAATCGCGGAACATGGCGGCGAGTTTGTCGCCGCAGGTTTCCTCGATCAGCGTCTGCATGCTGCCCTCATCGGCCAATACGCCGTCGTTGTAGCGCCGCCACAGGGCCAGCATGACTTCGTCCAGTGACCGGCCCTTGACTCGCAGGCTGAGGTCGATGGCCAGCGCGACCAGCGAGCCCTTGAGGTAGTAGCTGATCTGGCTGTTGGGGGTATTTTCGTCAGGCTTGTACAGCTTGATCCAGGCATCGAAGCTGGATTCTTCCAGCGGCTGCACCTTGCGCCCCGGCGTGCGCAGGAGGCGGTTGATATCCTTGCTCAAGGCAGCCAGGTATTCCTGCTCGCTCATGAGCCCGCTGCGTGCCAGCGCCAGAGTATCGTAATAGGCGGTGAAGCCTTCGAACACCCAGAGCAGGCGAGTGTAGGCCTCGCGGCCCAGGTCCGGGTTGGCGAAGACGCTGGGGCGGATGCGCTTGACGTGCCAGGCGTGAAAATATTCATGGCTGCATAGCCCAAGGAAATCCTGATATTGCTGTTGGTCATGCTTTTCATGCTTGACCGGCAGCCAGCTGCGCGGGCAGATCAGGCTGGTGGAGTCACAATGTTCCAGGCCGCCATACTGGTTGTCGGCAGCGGCATAGAGCAGAAAATCATAGCGCTGGAACGGCGCAGCGCCGAAAAAGCGGATATGGTGCTCGCAGACTTTTTTGAGATCGCGGCTGATGGCCTTGAGGTCGGCATGATGCCTGCCGGACACGATCAATCGGTGAGGCACGCCCATGGCCTTGAATTCCGCAATCGCCAGCGTGCCTATTTCGACAGGGTAGTCGATCAGAGATTGGTAGTTGTTTGCTTCATAAAGGCCAAAACCGTGTTTGTCGGTGCCACATGCCGGCAGCGTGGTGGCTACCTGCCAGCCAGCAGCAATCTTGCCGGGATGATGGATGGCGATGCTGCAAGCATTTTCCTCCTGACCTGCCACCTGCAGAAACAGGCTGCTGCCGTTGAAATAGGCGCGGGTGTGGTCCAGGTAGGCGGTGCGTACCGATAGGTCGTAGGCATATACCTGGTAGCGGACTACCAATGCGGATTTGCAGGGCGCGGCCAGCCAGGTGTGCTTGTCCAGTTTGCGCAACTGGATGGGTTTGCCCTTGCTGCTGGCCTCGATGCTGACGATATGTCGGGCGAAATCCCGCACCAGATAGCTGCCCGGCAGCCAGGCAGGCAGCGACAGGCGCTGTCCTTCGGCGTTGGGGCGGGCGATATGGCACTCCAGTTCGAACAAATGGCTTTGCGGAGTATTGAAACGCACGTCATAGTGGATGGCATGTGGCTTCATTGGAATCAGGCTCGATATAGGTCAGTTTCAATATGAAAAAAGCCCGCCGCGGGGCGGGCTTGCCGGTTTGCGGACCGGATGATTACTTGGCGATCGTGACGCCAGGAGCCTCAATCTTGGCCTTGCTGCGCAGGTCGGTCAGGAGTTTTTCCAGGTGACGCTGTTGCAATTGCTTTTGCAGGGCATCTTTGACGTCATCATAGGATGGCGCCTGGGTGGAGCGGCTATCTTCCAGCTTGATGACATGCCAGCCGAACTGCGTTTGTACCGGAGCGGTGGTGTATTTGCCCTTTTGCAGCTTGGCGACTGCGTCGCTGAAGGGTTTGACCATGCCAGCCGGAGAGAACCAGCCCAGCTCGCCGCCTTTTTCTTGTGAGCCTGGATCCTTGGATTTTTCCTTGGCGATCTTGGCGAAATCACCACCCTTGCCCAATTGCGCAATGATGTCCTTGGCTTCGGCTTCTGTCGCTACCAGGATATGACGGGCGTTGTATTCCTTGTCGCCCAGTTCCTGCTTGTATTTCTCGTAGGCCAGCTTGGTATCGGCTTCGCTGACTGGATGCTTCTTAATGTAATCCTGCAGGAAGGTGTTGACCAGCAGCTCGCGGCGGGTCAGGTCTTCCTTGGCGATGTAGTCAGGTTGCTTGTCCAGGCCGGTGCGCTGCGCTTCCTGGTAGATCAGTTCGCTGCCGATCAGCTTGTTGATGATGACATTCTTGACATTGTCATCGACAGCCTGGCCACGGGAAGAAGCCTCCTTGGCGATATAGTCGTACAAGGATTGCTTAATGGGCTTGCCGTTGACGGTGGCGACGCTGTTGTCGGCAGCCATGGCGGGTGGCAGAACACTGAAGGCAAGCGCAGCGATCAGGGCGCTGGTGGTAAGTTTCATGAAAATTCCTTGACTAGTTAAATGAAGTACGGTGAAAAAGTGTTGTTATATATTTAGTGATTTGTGGCAGGTTGATGTTCATCTGCCGCAAAGGCCTGGATGCTGAGGGCGTGTATTCTTTGTGGAATCAGGTCGCCCAGTATTGCATAAACCTGACGGTGCCGCATGACCGGCGATTTGCCGGAAAACTGCGCGCTGACAATGGTCAGGAAGAAATGCCCGCCGCCGCTGTTGCCAGCATGCCCCTGATGTAGGGCGCTATCATCGCGGATGTCCAGCTGGATTGGCTCCAGAGCGGAGAGTCTGCTGCGGATTTCTTCTATCAAAGTCATGTCGTGTGCGGTGTTAGGCTGGCAAGGTCTTGCGAAACGGTTTCACTGTGACAGCGGAATAGACACCGGCGTTCACGAAAGGATCGTCATTGGCCCAGGCCTGCGCTGCCTCCAGGCTGTCAAACTCGGCGATGATCAGGCTGCCTGTATAGCCAGCCGGGCCGGGGTCTGTGCTGTCGATGGCCGGGAACGGGCCTGCCAGCAGTAGGCGGCCAGCATCCTGCATGGCCTGCAGGCGCTCAAGGTGGGCCGGCCGGGCAGCCATGCGTTTTTCCAGGCTGTTGGGGCTATCTTCGGCAATAATGGCGTACCACATTATTCTTCATCCTGTTTCTGTTCGGTCATGTGCTTGTTGAGCAGCAGGGTTTGCGCAATGACAAATAGAAACATCAATCCCATGGTGCCAAACAGCTTGAAATCCACCCAAAGATCGGTGGAGAAATTGAATGCGACATAAAGATTCAGGAAGCCGAGAAACAGGAAGAACATGGCCCAGGCCAGGTTGAGGCGGCTCCATATCGGATCGGGCATGGCAATCTGCTTTTCCATGAGTTTGCGGATCAGGTTGCGCTTGAACAGCCATTGGCTGCCCAGCAGCCCGATGGTGAACAGCCAGTAGAGAATGGTGGGTTTCCACTTGATGAAACTTTCATCGTGCAGCCAGAGCGTGGCGCCGCCGAAGATCACGATGATCACGCCGCTCATGATCAGAGTACCGTCCACCTTGCCGGTTCTGATCTTGGCCCAGGCGATCTGGGCGATGGTGGCGGCAATGGCTACAGCAGTGGCTTCATAAATACCAAATAGCTTGAAGACGATGAAAAACAGGATAACCGGGAATAAGTCGTAGAGAAACTTCATGTATTGTCCGCAAGCTGCGCACTCAGGTGCATGGAGGTTGAATTTTAAGTTAATGCGGTATTTTGCTATGATTCGTCAAGACTAACAAGCCGTACCCCTGTCCATTTCCATGCCATCCCCTATCGACCTTCACAGCCACTCCACGGTTTCTGACGGCCTGCTCATGCCGCAGGCGTTGGTGGAACATGCTGCCGCGCAGGGTGTCAAGGTATTATCCCTGACAGATCATGATGATACGGCAGGGCTGGCAATAGCCGCCAAGGTGGCGGCGGAACATGGCATGCAGCTGGTCAATGGCGTGGAAATTTCCGTGACCTGGCGCAGGCGCACCATCCATGTAGTAGGGCTGCGTATCGATCCTGACCATGCGCCGCTACGTGATGGGCTTGAAAAAATCCGCGCAGGGAGGCATGTGCGGGCACAAGGCATCGCCGCCAGTCTGGAGAAATTCGGCATTGCAGGCAGCCTGGAAGGCGCTTACGCGCATGCCAGCCAGGGTATCATCAGTCGCGCGCATTTCGCGCGCTACCTGATCGAGCAGGGATACGCCTCTAATTTTAAAAGCCTGTTCAAGCGTTATCTGGTGAAAGGCAAGCCCGGTTATTTCGAGCATCACTGGGCTACGTTGGAGGAGGCGATTACCTGGATTGCCGGCAGTGGCGGCGTGGCGGTGCTGGCCCATCCGGGACGCTATGACATCGGGCGTACCAATATGCTGTTGTTGCTGGAAGAATTCCGTAATCTCGGCGGTACGGCAATCGAGGTAGTGACCGGCAGCCATACCACTGACCAGTTTCAGGAATATGCCAAGCTGGCGCATATGTTCGGCTTCAAGGCTTCCATGGGTTCGGATTACCACGGCCCAGGCGGTTATCTTGAAATGGGGCGTTTGCCCGATTTGCCGCGCGGCTGCATTCCGGTCTGGCAGGACTGGCCTGAAACTCAATCACTAAACAATTTAAGGTAGAGCAATTTGGCGCAATATTTCGTAATCCACCCTGAAAACCCGCAAACTCGCCTCGTTAGTCAGGCGGTGGCCATCCTGCGCGATGGCGGCGTGATCGCTTATCCCACGGATTCCAGCTATGCATTGGGCTGCCTGATCGGCAACAAGGATGCGCAGGACCGTATCCGCGCTATTCGCGGCGTGGATGAAAACCGACATTTCACGCTGGTCTGCCGCAACCTGGCCGAGCTTGCCACCTATGCCCAGGTGGACAACAGCCAGTTCAGGTTGTTGAAGGCCAACACGCCGGGGCAATATACCTTCATTCTCAAGGCGACGCGTGAGGTGCCGCGCCGTTTGCAGCATCCCAAGCGCAGCACCATAGGCTTGCGTGTACCGGAGCGCATTGTCACCCAGGCGCTGCTCGAAGCGCTGGACGAGCCTATGCTGAGCATGACCCTGCAATTGCCCGGCGATGAAATGCCGCTGAATGAGGGTTGGGAAATCCGCGATCAACTGGAGCATCAGCTGGAGCTGGTGATTGATGCGGGAGCTTGCGTGCTTGAACCCACGACGGTCATTGACCTGACGGGGGAAACGCCAAGCTTGGTCCGCCTGGGAGCTGGTGACCCTGCACCGTTCGGATTGGAAGCATGATGATGGAATTGACCCTGATCCAGAAAATCGCCATTTATGCCTTGCCGGTGATCTTTGCTATCACCGTGCATGAAGCCGCACACGGCTATATTGCCCGCTATTTTGGCGATACCACGGCGGAAAGCCTGGGCCGTATCACGCTCAACCCGGTCAAACATATCGACCCCATCGGGACGATATTGGTGCCTGCACTGCTGGTGTTCTCCGGTACTGGTTTCCTGTTCGGCTGGGCCAAGCCCGTGCCCGTGGATTATTCGCGGCTACGCAACCCCAAGCGGGATATGCGCTGGGTGGCTGCCGCCGGGCCTGCATCCAATTTCCTCATGGCGATTTTCTGGGCCATGGTCTACAAGTTCTCTACCACGATGACTGGCGATTTCGCCATGCCGCTCAGCCTCATGGGCCAGGCAGGCATCCTGGTGAATGTGGTGTTGATGGTGCTCAACCTGCTGCCGTTGCCGCCGCTGGACGGCGGTCGTATTGCGGTCAGCCTGATGCCCAACCATATGGCGTACAAATTTGCCCAGATCGAGCGTTACGGTTTCATAATCCTGCTGGTGCTGATGTTCACTGGCATCCTGTCCAAGATTATGATGCCGTTCATCGTGCTGCTGCTGAGCATGTTTGCCGGATTGTTTGGTTGAGCGGTGATGGATGTGTCGTTGGATAGGGGCATGATGGATGCATCTTCTACATTAGCGGTCAGATAATGGCGACCCAGCTCGCATTTGACGTCCGTATTTACGGCGAGCAGCTCGATAGCATTCCGCAGGATCTTTACATTCCCCCGGACGCGCTCGAAGTCTATCTCGAAGCCTTCGAGGGCCCGCTGGATCTGTTGCTGTACCTGATCCGCAAGCACAATCTCGACATCCTCGATATTCCCATGGCGCAATTGACGATCCAGTACATGGAATACGTCGAGAAAATGCGTGAGCACAGGCTGGAACTGGCGGCGGAATACCTGTTGATGTCCGCGATGCTGATCGAGATCAAGTCGCGCATGCTGCTGCCACGGCCAGAGGCGATCGAGCAGGAGGAGGACCCGCGTGCCGAACTTGTACGACGCCTGATGGAATACGAGGCGATCAAGCTGGCAGCGGAGCGGCTGGACGCCTTGCCGCAATCTGGCCGGGATATTCATGTGGCGCGCGCCTATTATGAGCAAATCGCCGAAACGAACTGGCCCGAAGTCGGCTTTGATGAGCTGATGGCGGCCTGGCAATCCGTACTCAAGCGCGCGAGCCATTTTCAGCATCATCAGGTGGGACGTGCGGAGCTTTCGGTGCGTGAGCACATGAGCCTGGTGTTGCGCCGCCTGCAGCAGGATACCTTAGTGGAATTTACCGCGCTGTTTGACGTGGCACAGGATGGCCTGCCCAAGCTGGTGGTGTATTTCCTGGCAATCCTCGAGCTGGCACGCGAAGGGCTGGTGCGCATCACACAACAGGAGCCGTTCAGCCCGATTTATCTACAGGCGGCAGATATGCCGCTGACGAGCGTCAACTAAGCTATGAGCGCAGCGCAAAATATCAATGAAATGAAGCAGGTGCTTGAGGCTGTGCTGCTGACGGCTGGAGAACCTCTGTCGCTGGATATGCTGTTGCGCCCGTTTGAAGGCCGCATGGAGCGTGCCACCTTGCGCATGTTGCTGGACGAGTTGCGCCAGGAGTGGCAGGGTCGCAGTATGGAACTGATGCAGGTGGCGAGCGGCTGGCGCTTCCAGGCGCGCACTGATCTGGTACCGTTCATCGCCAGACTCAACCCCGAGCGGCCAGTGCGCTATTCCCGCGCTGCGCTGGAAACGCTGGCGATCATTGCCTATCGCCAACCGGTGACGCGCGGCGATATCGAGGAAATCCGCGGTGTCGCGGTCAACCCCAATATCATGCGCCAGTTCATCGAGCGCAACTGGATCGACGTGGTCGGCCAGCGTGATGTGCCGGGACGGCCTTCGCTTTATGCCACGACCAAAACCTTCCTCGATGATCTCGGCTTGCGCTCCTTGTCCGAGTTGCCGCCCATGCAGCATTTCGTGCAGCAGGAAATCCCGCTCGATAACTAATCTGAATCAGGCCGGCGGAATAGCCATGCTCTGGCTTATAATACGCGCAATATCCTCAAGGTCGACCTCATGGCACGTCAGTTCAAGCAACAACCACGCAATCCCCGTCTTTCCCGTCCCAGCCAGCCTATAGCAGCTGATCCCAATGCCGTGCCGCAACGGTTGCACAAGCTATTGGCGCTGGCTGGGCTGGGGTCGCGCCGCGAAATGGAAACCCTGATTGCCAGCGGGCGCATTACCATCAATGGCAAGACTGCTGAAGTTGGCGCAAGCGTCGTGCCTAGCGATGTCGTCCGGCTGGATAGCCGTCCGCTGCGTTTGCCTTTCGAACCCGAACTGCCGCAGGTGCTGCTCTACCACAAGCCGGAAGGCGAAATCGTCAGCCAGGACGATCCGGAAAAACGCGCCACCGTGTTTGAGAAGCTGCCGCGCATCCGCAACGGCAAGTGGATTGCCATTGGCCGCCTGGATATGAATACCTCCGGCCTGCTCATCTTCACCACTTCGGGCGAGCTTGCCAACCGCTTCATGCATCCGCGCTATGAGGTCGAGCGCGAATATGCCGTGCGCATCTTCGGCGAGCTGACCGAAGGCGAAATGGCGCAACTGACCTATGGCATTGAGCTGGACGACGGTCCCGCCAATTTCGATAGCATCAGGCCGCAAGGCGGCGAGGGTGCTAATCATTGGTATGAAGTCATCCTGCGCGAAGGCCGCAACCGCGAAGTGCGCCGCCTGTTCGAAGCCTTCCAGAAGCCCGTGAGCCGCCTCATTCGTGTACGCTTCGGCCCCGTCAGCCTGCCGCCGCGCCTCAAGCGTGGCCAGATGATGCATCTGAGCCCTAAAGAAATTACTGGCCTGATGGAATGGGCCGAACTGGAGTTGCCGAAAGGCCCGCCACGACAACTTTCTGCCAGAGAAAAGGAAAACCTCGGCAAAACCTTCACGCCCAAGGCCAGAAAATCCCGCTTCGACCCTGAAACCAGACTGGAAGCCCGCGGCCCGCACCGCGTGACCAAGACGCGGGAAGAAGCCATGCGCGAGGAGTTCGTCCAGCAAACGCCGGAAAGCCGCAGGAATAGCAGAAACCGACGCGGGGAAGGCAGGCAGGCCAGTGAAGACCCAGCACGCCGTGAAAGTACAGCCAGGCCAGCAAGCTCCCGGACAACAAAGCCACCTCAGCGCCGTCGCGTGCGCCAGGCGTCGGATATTCCTGCCGCGCCCAAGCGAAGGAGCAGATAGGCATCAAACTGTGAGCACACTAAAAAGCGGCCTTTGTGGCCGCTTTTTACTCACGTGCAAGTATGTATCAGGTGAGTTGGCGCTATTTTGCAGCAAGCCCGCTGAGTACTTTCCGAAAGCTGTTCAAGCCAGCCTCTAGATTTTCGATAATGGCTTCTGCCAACTCATCCGGCTCCGGCAGGTTGTCCAAATCAGTAAGGCTTTTATCTTTAAGCCAGAACAGATCAAGACTGGTCTTGTCGCGGGCGATCAAGTCTTCATAGCTGTACTTGCGCCAGCGCCCTTCGGAGTTGTTCTCTGCGTGCCAAGTCTCGACGCGGTCGGCAGGGTTTTGCGGGTTGTAGCACTGAATGAACTCTGCCAAATCCTCGAAGCGTAGTGGTTTTTTCTTCAATGTGTGGTGAATGTTGGTGCGGTAGTCGTAGTACCAGACTTCTTTCGTCCAAGGCTCCGGGCTGGCGGGCTGGTTGTCGAAAAACAGCACATTGGCCTTGACGCCTTGTGCGTAAAAAATGCCGGTGGGCAAACGCAGGATGGTGTGCAGCCGAGTATTGTCCAACAGTTTTTGGCGAATGATCTCGCCCGCACCGCCTTCAAACAGCACGTTGTCCGGTACTACCACGGCAGCCTTGCCAGTGGTTTTTAACATGCTGCGAATGTGCTGCACAAAGTTAAGTTGTTTGTTGGATGTGGTGGCCCAAAAATCCTGCCGATTGTAAGTTAAGTCGTCGCTTTCTTGCTCACCGTCCTCGTTGGTGAAGCTCATGGCGCTTTTTTTGCCGAATGGCGGATTGGCCAGAACATAATCCACGCTCACCGGGCTGGGGGAAATCAGCGCATCGTTGGGAGAAATCAGGCTGTCGCCGTCCATCTCGCCGATATTGTGCAGGAACATGTTCATCAAGCACAGGCGGCGGGTGTTGGCGACAATCTCGTTACCATAAAAGGTGTGGTGCTTAAGGAACGCTTTTTGTTCCTTATCCAGCGGCTGCACCGCAAGAAAGTCATATGCAGCAAGGAAGAAACCACCCGTACCGCAGGCCGGGTCGGCAATGGTCTTTCCTGGTTGCGGGCGCACGCATTCCACCATCGCCCGAATCAAGGCGCGGGGCGTAAAATATTGCCCCGCGCCGGATTTGGTGTCCTCGGCGTTCTTTTCCAGTAAACCTTCGTAGATGTCGCCCTTCACATCCGCGCCCATCACCAGCCAGCCCGTGCTGTCGATCATGTCGATCAGCCGGTACAGCTTGGCCGGGTCTTGAATCTTGTTCTGCGCCTTGGTGAAAATTTGCCCCAACATCCCGCGTTGCTTGCCCAGCTCGCGCAGCATTTCCACATACAAGACTTCCAACGCGGCGCCCTTGGTGTTTTTCAGCGCCTGCCACGAATAGCGCGCCGGAATGCCCATATCGCGGTTGTAGGGTGGTTTGCCGTATTCGTCCGCCATCTTCAAAAAGATCAGGTAAGTGAGCTGCTCCAAATAGTCGCCATAGCCCACGCCGTCATCACGCAGGGTGGTGCAGAAACTCCAGACTCTGGAAACAATGGAAGACGCATTCATTCAGTACTGATCCTTATCGGCAAGCGCTTGCCTGCCTTGCTCGGTTAAACGGTATTTTTGCGTGGGGCTGCGCGGCGAATCAGGCTGGGTCATTTCGATCAGGCCTTGTGCCAAAGCAGGCTGCAAGTAATTCTGGATAAGCGTTGGGCGATGGCTCAGCTCAAGTTGCTTGAGTAAATCTTTGGTGCCCATGGCCCTTGTGCTCAAAGTGGACAACAAGCGGGTTACTTGTTCGGTTACTTGTTCGGTTACTTGTTCGGTTACTTGTTCGGTTACTTGTTCGGTTACT